>CAZLNG010000001.1:0-101542 GCA_964560735.1 uncultured Methanosarcinales archaeon
TCATCTGAAGAAGCGCTTTTTCATCACAAAATTAGTTAAAGTTTGACCCTTAAGTCAATATTTTATTGCTTAATTATTTGATACCCCCGCTTCTCAAAAAAATGGCCTTGCTGTAACGGACGCTTCGGTCGTAACAACAACAATACCACTTAACTGGGCATATTTTTTCAATTCGTTTAGTAAAGGACCAGATCCCTAATTAAAAATCACGTTGCTCTGCCATTTTTACAGAAATACTGGGCTGGGGCCCCTTCTCCAAGAGTGTATTCTTTCCAGACATCACATGTGTTACAAATACATTGCCTTGCAGGGTTCAGATCCTGGCACGTGGCTTCACCTGTCGAACAATAGATTCCTGGAACGTCTTCGGGATTTGGGACTTCTCCTGCAGGTATTTTCTCCATTTCCTTTTTTGAACTTTCAAGTTTGTCCTTTACGCACTTACTGTCGGCCTGAACCGGACATTGTGAGCATCTGCACCTGTTAATGTTTTCTCGTGTATAAGGAACTTCAAAATCTATGCCCCTTTCAAAATACACATCTCTATCTCTGGGTGTTGAACTTTCCCCTTCAGTTGATGTATTTCTACCTTTATTCATATTCTTCCCCCAATTTGGTACTCCACCAATATTCGATATCAAATTTTGGTCTTAGGGGATAAAAGTCTTTTCAATCATAAAACAAATATCTAATAGTGCTTCAAGAGTCTATTGACACTGAAACCAAATAATTTTGTGTAGTATTTTATCCCGAAAGTTATGGTTTTTGACAGATTTTCGCTATGCAGGATATGGACTTAAAATAAATAGTTCTGAAGTTACAAAACAGAGCCTGAAAACTCCGGAGAGCCAAATTAATAAAAAAGGAAAAAGTAAGTAAAAGATAAAATGTAAGGGAAGGAAGAGTTAAATTATTCTCCCTTTATTATTCTTGTAATGTCGTCTCCGACATCTGAGGTGCTGCTTTTGCCGCCCATATCATAGGTTTTGACTTTACTTTCCAGAATGTTTTTCTGGATTGCATTAACTATCGTATTTGCGGCTTCCTTTTCTCCTAGCTGTTCTATGAGCATGGCACCTGCCCAGATTGTAGCGATCGGGTTGACTTTGTTCTGTCCCTTGTACTTAGGGGCAGAGCCGTGGATTGGTTCGAACATGCTTGTTCCCTTCGGATTGATATTTCCGCCGGGAGCAAGGCCGAGCCCACCCTGGATCATGGCTCCGAGGTCTGTGATGATGTCTCCAAACATGTTAGGAGTTACGACAACGTCGAACCATTCAGGATTTTTCACAAACCACATGGTAATGGCATCAACAAAGTTGAAATCAGTGGTAACGCCTGGATGCTTTGAAGCAACCGAAGTGAATTCTTCTCTCCAGAAGCCGTAGATATCGGAAAGTACGTTTGCCTTGTCCACGGAAGATACGTGTTTTTTCCGATTTTCTGAAAGGTCAAAGGCATACTCGATAACTCTTTTTGTACCCTCTTTGGAGATCAGGCCTATCTGGTAACCTATTTCTTCGCTGTCGGTCTCTATGTCGAGGCCGAATTTTGCGGAATAGAGCGTTCTTTTAACTTCAAGGAGGTCTTTGCTTTTTCCTTTCTTTGCCCTTCCACCGATTCCTATGTAGAAATCTTCGGTGTTTTCCCTGACAACTACAAAGTCGATGTCTTTTGAGGTTTTGTCTTTCAGGGGAGTCCAGACTCCCTCAAGGAGTTTTATCGGGCGAAGGTTAACGTACTGATCAAAGTAAAAGCGTGCAGTTAATAAGATTCCTTTTTCAAGAATCCCGGGAGCAATCCTCGGATCTCCGATGGAACCGAGATAAATAGCAGGGTAGCCGGATAATTCCTTTAAGGTGTCTTCTGAAATCAGCTCTCCTGTTTCAAGGTAATGATCTGCTCCATGGGGATATTCAATCCATTCTACATCAAAACCAAATCTTTCGCCTGCAGCATCTATGACTTTTCTGCCTTCGGCGATGATTTCTGGGCCTATCCCATCACCTGGGAGGACCGGAATCTTATACTGCGTCATATTTATACTCCTTTCGAATTTTCAGGCAAAGATGCCTTTTTATTATGGATGTCAAACGCGGACAGGGCTGTCTCATACAGACCTGGTTTCAGCGCTCAGAGACCAGTTTTCGGGCATATTCTATAAGGCCTCCTGCGTCCACGATTTCACGAACGAAATCAGGAAGAGGGGTTGCCTGATAGGTCTCTCCTTTTGTTTTATTTTCAATAATTCCTGTGGCAAGGTCTACTTCCAGTTCATCCCCGTCATCTATTCTGTCAGTATCGGGGCACTCTAAAAGAGGGACTCCGATATTTATTGAGTTCCTGAAAAAGATCCTAGCAAAAGATTTTGCGATCACACAGGCTACCTTTGCGCCCTTCAGGGCAAGAGGCGCATGCTCACGCGAAGATCCGCAGCCGAAATTACTTCCCCCGACTACGATATCATTCTCACGGACTTTTTTTACAAATTCAGGGCGCACGCCTTCAAATGTATACTTTGCAAGCTCTTCCGGGGTATTGAATACAAGGTACCTTCCGGGAATTATTGCATCAGTATCCACGTCATCTCCAAATTTCCAGGCTCTTCCTTTCATGGCATCACCACTGGTTTACTTCAATTCAACGCTATTATTTGAATACTTACAGCCTCTAAGTCTGTTGCATTCACAGGGTTGAAGTATCACAGCTAATATTTAAATTATTTTCTGGCAGGCTATAATAATTGGTTAACAATTCCCGTTTACTTACTTCTAAGTCCTGTTACTTTTCAATTCCTCAGGAAAAATATGGAAAAATTAGTTACTTTAAGCTTTGAAACCCTTTCTTATCATCTTTTTCGCTGGGAAAGGATTCAAGAGCACTTGGTTCTCCCCCTCCATGCCAGCTGATCCTCGGACGGATGCGCACAAGATGTACAGACTCTGAATGGTCGTCTACTATCAGGGCAGCCCCTCTTTCACTTCCCATCTTCTTCAAATAAGCCTGTATGCTTTCCTGCATGTAAAGAGGACGGGAGCTTTCAAGAGCCAGGATGTCGTCACTTGCGGTAAGACGGTGGCAGATTAGCAGGTCACTCTGGGAAACAACATCAGGATGAAGGCTTGCTGGTCTCTGGGTTGCCAGGATCAAAGAAAGCCCAGGCTGCCTGCCCTGCCTGAGACAGCGGTTAATCAGGACTCCTGTAGCAAGGGTTTCACCTTTTGCAGGTACAAAAATATGAGCTTCATCTATGAATAGCCAGACCATAGGGAATTCTTCCCCGGAGACCTTTTCTCCCATAAGCTTTTTTTCATAGATCCTTCTTGCCTCAAGTCTCTCTTCATAAAGCCTGCCTGCAAGAATTGAGACCGCTGCAGCGCAGACATTTTCGTTTTCAAGGGTGCTCACGTCAAGAATTGTTGTTTTTCCCCCGGATACGAGTTCTGATAGGGAAGTCCCCTCTTTTGAAAAAAGTCCCCAGGACTCCACTGCCCTGAAGTAGTTTTCCGCAGCCCCTTTCGAAGCCGGATCAGAGCGGGTATCCTTCAGAATTTCGCTGAGAATATTCTCTAATGAATATGCGTTTCCTCTCTCCCTGAGGGATTCAATAGTTCTTACCAGGAGAATTCCAAGAGTGGAAACCTCTTCAATTTTAAAGACTCTGCACCACTGGCTCCCCGAGAGCTCTCTTATAGAAATTGAAAACGGTTTTACATCAATATTTCTTTTTCTATAAGCCTCAACTTTGCCTGCGGGTACGAAGATTTCAGTTTCGAATCCGGCAGGATTGAGCTCCCAGTCTGTTAACCTGTGAGCTTCAAAAGTATTCGGCTGGCGCATTGTCCAGAAAATTCCCATCGTATCGATTACAAGAGAAGATAGCCTTTTCTTAATAGCCGGCTCCAGAAGGGAAAGTTCTTCCAGCAGACAGCCCATGGTATAGGATTTTCCGTATCCTCTTTTCCCGCAGATCAAAATGGCGTGAGGTTTAAGGGCGTCAAGATAAACAGCAGCGCCCCTGGAGTGGTCGAGTGCCATATAGTTTCCAATGGACAAAAGGCCTTTTCCTGGATTTTGTTCGTTTCCAAGCACACGCAGTGTTCCGGCAAGTTTTCCTCCAAAAGCAGGCTTTAACTCTTTATTTTCCACTTTCTGCATCCTGATAGTATCAGACTGAAAACTACTTAAAATAATTTATTTTGTTGAGGCTGAATAAAAATTCTATTTTATGTTTTTCAGATTCAGGCATCGCTTTTCTTTCATTTGCTGGATATGTACAGGCTTCAAACTCTTATAGATGTCTAACAACAATAGAGTATAGATTTCACGAAAGAAAAGGAATTATGAAAGAAAAGGAATTATGAAAGAAAAGAAATTATGAAAAAAAAGAATTACGAAAGAAAAGTAGTTACAAAAGAAAAGTAGTTACAAAAGAAAGTAATTATGAAAGAGAGGTAGAGATCAGTGAAGATATCTATAATTCTCGGGCATCCAAATAAGGATAGTTTTAATCATGCGATTGCAAATACGGTTGTAGAAACCCTGTTGAATAACAGGCATGAAGTATTTTTCCATGATCTCTATGAAGAAGGTTTTGATCCGCTTATTTCAAGCCAGGAAATTCCTAAAGGAGCCTTTTTAGACCGAGTTTTAGAAGAACACTGTGCTGAAATCAGCAGAGCAGATGGAATTGTCATAGTTCATCCCAACTGGTGGGGGCAGCCCCCTGCAATATTAAAAGGATGGGTAGACAGGGTATTACGTCCTGGGGTAGCTTACGAATTTAAAGAAGGAGATGGTGGAGAAGGAGTGCCTGCAGGATTATTAAAAGCAAAAACAGCCTTAGTGTTCAACACATCAAATACCCCGAAAGAAAGAGAACTTCAAACATTTTGTGATCCGCTTGAGCTACTCTGGAAAAACTGTATTTTTGATTTCTGCGGCGTAAAAAACGTCTACAGAAAAATGTTTGGCGTTGTAGTTACCAGCAAGCTTGAGGAACGGCAAGCCTGGTTAAAAGAAGTTAGAGAAATAGTAGATACGTATTTTCCTGCGTGAAGGTTTTTTAATAATTTAAGTGGCTTTCTTTAGTTTTTCGAGTGTCCTCTTCACCCCTACCCTCGGATTAAGTTTCAATGCGGTTTCAAAGTGTTTTATCGCCTCGGCATTGTTTCCCTGTAAATGGAAAATTTCGCCTAATGTCCTGTGAATTTTCGATTTTGAATCTTTATCTGAAAATTTTTTTAATCGTTTTTCTAGAGGAAATATAAGTGTCTCATATTCTTTAGGGTCTGTATTTGTAGAGAGATCTACTTTTAATTCTTGAATGGCTTCAAGAAATTCAATATCGTTCCCATTATTAATACGATAGTCTCTATATAATTTAGAATCAAGGAACGTCCCTTCAAAAGTATAGCTGTAAGCCCTGTTATTGTCATGTATCATATACATGATTTTCTTCTTGGTATCAAAGCGATAGCTTTCTGCCCAATTAAGCTCAGATCCGAGAGTTTCAGGCTGTTTTTTCCATAATAGTTTTTTATTATTTATATCAAAGAAATACAACTTACAACTATCTGGCTTACTGGTACTTTCTAAAGTCTGGCAAACTGCAAAATTTCCATCATCTGAAATCCCAGTTGGACCCAGATTTGCCTTGCATCTTTGCTTGATTAAAGTTTCTCCAGCTGCATTTATTATATTGAAGACCCCATACATGCCTTTGGAAGTCAAATCGCTTAGAATAAACACTCCCGAATTTGAAACCATTCCTTTATTGGGATGTCTCATTTTAGCTTGAAGTTTTATCTCCCCTTTTTCCAGCAAAATATATTTTCCGTTTTCATTTTGATTATTCCACGCTATAATGAACTTACCATTTGGGGATTGATGATATTTTCCCGTAAAATCACCGGTTGATAATGAATCGCCGTTTATCGAATAATTCTGTCCAGGAGATTTTTTGGAGTGCTTTGCCTTATTTTTAAAAAAGTCAAATAAACCCATGTTGCGAACACCAGAAACATGTATTTCTTAATCAAGAATGAATATAATGTATAATTATCTAATTCTTTAAAATGTTTTTGAATCTTATAGGCTTCAAATTTGTTTTGATAGTTTAGTTGATATGTTTATTTGGATTGAATAGGCATTCATTGTCTTGCTTTTTTGAGTTTCGACTTTCAAAGCACTTTAAAACTTTGTAAGACTGGGTTGACCTAACAATATCGAAATAGATTGAGATCTCAGAATCCTGTCTCTATTCATTATCTAAAAAAGAAATGAATGGTCGAAAAACAAATTCTCAACCATGAAAAATATAATTTTGTAAGTTTCTGAAGACATTCAAATCTTCAGAAGTGTTACTTGAGGAACAGTCTCTGTTAGAGAACAATATCTGCTGGAACTACAACCTGTCAGAACAATGTATTTGTTCAGGATATAATTTTATCCAGCTGGTTTGTCTGGACAGCTATTTTGATTTCCCGGGCTATTCTCCTTCCAGTTGAAAGGTTCTCCTCCATCAGGTCTGCATAGGGGGAACCTGAAATGTAAAGATTTGTCCCTGCGACAATTCTCGCTGAAATCTCAAAGACCTTGATTTCAAGCTCATCCGTAAACACGGTTTCAAGGCAGAAAGCCCCTATCATCCCGCCAAAAAGGCCAAGGGACTCTTCAACTACCCTTTCTCCAAGAGAAAAGATGAGGGGAAGGAGGGATTCTCTTGCTATCAGGGGTGCATTTCCTGTGACCACATACGTTGGACGGATTCCAGCTTCTACAAGTTCTCTGGGTGAGCCAAGTCTGAAGATCTCATCGGCGTTAGACTCTACTCTGCGGTCCATGCTCAGGAGTTCAAGACTGCCTTTGCTGAGAGTATAACCTTCATTTCTGATAGGGGAGTAGAAGTAATGCAAATAGTAGCGGGTTCCTGTAATAAATTCCTGGATTGTAAATTTCTGAGTCCGATCCACTAGTTCTTCGAATTCCTCGTAGGTTTTTGCGATGAAGAAACCTTTTCCTCCTTTTGCTCCATCATACTTAACCATTACAGGCCCTTTGATATTGCGAGGATCTTCGACTTTTCCGGGCATGTGGATGCCTGCTCCGACCAGCCATTCACGTTCCTTATCTCTGTCAGACTCCCATTCAAGCACATCTCGGTTTCCGAATGTAGGCACTGCCATCTTTGCAAAGTTTTCCGTACCAAGGTAAGCAACAAATGAACCATGTGGGATTATTATTGCATTTCTTTTTTTAAGTTCCTCAGTCTTATTCATTATATCTTCATAGCTATCGACAATGAGGTACTCGTCGGGTTTTGCTTTAGGGAATGCCTCATAGAATTTGGGGGGTTTGCCAACGCAGATCCCCAGAGTTCTGAAGCCTTCTTTTCTTGCTCCATCAAAGATTTGAAGGCTTGAATGAGAACAAATTGTTGCAATAGTAATATTTTCTAAATCATAATTTTTCAGAAGTTCAAGAACCTGCTGTTTTGTTATCATGATGGCTACCAACGGAAAATTTAGATTAGAATATACAATGTTGTATTTAAGATTAAGGACTGGATTCTATATATAAATATAGTAGTGCATGTATATTTAGCCTTAAAAAATAAAACCTTATACTAAAATAGGTGTAAACTAAAGAAAAGAGTAAGATTAAAAAAGCAGATTTTTAACTCAGGAAGTAAGCATGAAAGAGCTTGAAGATCAAGACGGTTTAGCGAAAGCCGGCGAACCTCCTCAGGGGCCAGGGATCACGGAGCAGAAAGATAATGTGCTTGTTCTACCAGTAAATGGAGATTCAAGAAAAATCACCCAGATTCTCTCCAATGAAACATCACTGAAGATCCTTGAATTGCTCGGGAAGCAAAGCATGTCTGCAACAAATATTGCAGAGGAATTGAATTTACCCCTGACCACTGTAAAATATAATCTTGATTCTCTGATCGAATCCGAACTTATTAAGGTCAAGCAAATAAAATGGAGTCAGAAAGGACGGCAGGTAAAAATCTATGAATCAGCGGAAAAGCTGATTGTTCTGGTTCCCTCAAAAAGCTCAATTGACAAGCTCTCTATCATAAGTATACTGCAGAAGTATATTGGTGTAATAGGAGCAGCTGTTTTTGCAGCTGCAGGAATAGAGTATTTTTCGGCATACATGCAGGCGAAAAGGATCATTGATGCGACTGCTCCTTTAAGAACAGGAGTAATGAATACAACTCCAGATCCCCTGTCAGAGGCAACAATTATGGGGACCAATGAGAGTGAAAATGTAAGTCCGAAGTTAGTTCCTGATCAGCAAATTCCCGAAAGTGCAGCTATCCAGCAGGTTCCCGAAAATGAAGCTATGAATATCAGTGCAGAATCCTTGGATATGGGGACGGGAAATGCTTCTTCGGGATTGGAATCTGTTCCAACTACAGATGCTGCTGATATTTGCCCCCCCGCCTCTAATGTATCAGATGCGGCCCAGATATCCAGCATCCCTCATGAAGGGCTCACCCATGCAAGCGGGCTTCATGGGCTTTATGATACTCTTTCTCTTCACCCGGGAGTCTGGTTCCTTTTCGGATGTATTTTTATAGTATTCCTGATGATAGTAAGAGAAGTCTATTATAAGAAAAAATCCAGGTAAGCAGAGATTGGTATGAGAGTCGCTTTAAAGATCGCATACATAGGCACGGAATTTCACGGCTCCCAGATCCAGCCCAATGTTGTGACCGTGGAAGGAGAACTTTTCAAGGCCCTTCGGAATATCGGGATCATAGAAAGCCCGAAGTCTGCTAATTATATCTGTGCAGGCAGGACTGATGCTGGAGTTCATGCTCTTGAACAGGTTGTTGCTTTTGATACGGACAAACCGAACCTGGCAATTCCCAGGATCATAAATTCCGAGCTTCCCCCGACCATCTGGGCATGGGCCCATGCGGAAGTACCCCTTGATTTTGATGCTCGGAGAGATGCGGTCTCAAGACATTATCGCTATGTGATGAGTGGGGAAGGATATGAGATTTCCAGGATAAGAGAAGCTTCAAAATTACTTATCGGAACACATGATTTCGAAAACTTTTCGAGAACCAATGGAGAAAAGAGTACGGTTCGAACCATAGAAAGCATCAATGCCCGGGTAGATGGGGAGCTCACAAAAATCGATGTTATAGGTAACAGTTTCCTCTGGAATATGGTACGGAAGATAGTAACTGCACTTTCCATGATAGGAAAGGGGATACGCGATAAAGACTGGCTGCTTCAGATGTTGAATCCAGACATCTATGAAGAAGGAATCGAACCAGCTCCTGCTTATGGATTGACCCTTCTTAAAGTAAACTATGACGAGAAAATAGACTGGATTGAAGACAATTATTCCATAAGGAGAGCAGCCGAGCATAACCATAAACGTATCCTTCGTCACAGGGTTATGGCTGAAATGCTTGAAGAACTCACTTTCCAGGAGTAAGAAGTACCCTTAAGGGTATTTCATGCCTGGCTTAATGTTTCACTCTGTTCTCGTTTAATTTCGCTCTTGTTTCATTTCGCTCTTGTTTCATTCCGTCATTGTTTAGTCTCTTCCTTCTGAAAAACGGTTATTGTTCGGGTGAGGCTTCTATGCACTCGCTGGACATAGATTTCAAGAACCTGAAGTCCTGCTTTCCTTCCGTATTCCAGCACATCCTTGTCTGAAACTACAACTGCTACACCTCCCGGTTTCAGGACACGCTGGATTTCCTCAAGGGAACAGGAATAAAGTTTCTCCAGGGATTCTGCAAGAATTGCCGCAGACCTGCCATAAGGCGGGTCAGTTACAACTGCATCTATTGTGGCATCCTTAAAAGGTACCCTGCAGGCATCTCCTTCAATCAGGGCATAGTCCGGTTTAAAGGCTTCAAGATTCATGCGGGCACCGATAACAAGTTTTTCCTGAGCGTCAATTCCAATGACTCGTGCTCCCACAAGTCCTGCTTCAATAAGTATGCCTGCAGTGCCGCAGAAAGGATCAAGGAAAAGTTCTCCGGGCTTTATCCCGGAAAGATTTGTAAGCGCCCGTGCAACTCTTGGCATAAGGACTCCAGGATAGAAAAAGGGCTTATTCTGGGGAGTTCGGGCTTCGTATGCACTTCTGTCGATAGATGAGAGAAGAGTTCCTAACACAGCTTTTTCGCTAAGTATGAGCCTGAATTCCACGTCGGGATTTTTCAGGTTTGCCCGGAAACCCTTTCTATTGATGCATCCCCCGATTTTCTGTTCCAGAAATTCACCAGGAAAATCAACATGGTGTTTGATCCTTTTTGCTCTGACTACAAAACTCTGTCCGTCCTCAATATAGCTCCGGGAATCAAAGGCATCTGCGAGTTTCAGGACCGCATCCGGAGTATTGTCAGTAATCCCTACAACTTTCAGGATATTATGGGTCATTGCCAGCCTTTCAGTTATGGGTCCTTTAAGAAGTCTTTCTACGTCCTCTGCGTTACCTGCTATATCGACTACCATACACTGGTCAACTCTTGTATGGGGTTGAAAGTCAAGTCCCTCTATTTTGAGGCAAGCAAAGACTTCGGCAGTGGGCAGTTCTTCATGTTCTCCAGAAAGTTCAAAAGCGTATAACATTGATGATCAGAAATAAGTTGGTAGTTATTAATAGGTTAATAATTACAAGGTGATTGTAATATATTGATAATTACAAGGTATTGTAATAAGTTGATAATTATTAGTGAATATTACAGTCCAGTACACTGCTCAATGGTGCAATTAATAGAATATAAACCGTTATGGCAAAATGTGAAGATGATATTTTGAGAGTGTAAATATCTCAAAATTAAGTCAAGATTTCCAAAAAATTGCTTAATAATAATTTGACTGAAGTATTTGAATCAAGAGCAATTGTGGAAGGAACTTCTTCCTTAAAACATTTTTTCCAGAACTTCTCTTCCGGTCATACCCGGCTCAATTCCGAGTTCTCTGGCCAGCTCAGTTACTTCGACAACAGGAGCATTGAGCATGTCTTCAAAACTCTGTACACCTCTTACCTTTGCTGCAGTATCCCCGAGAGTTTCTGCAGCATTCACATTGAGGTATCCACACATCAAAAACCCCTTTTCTGCCCTTATAACCAGAAGGGGATATTTTTGCATCTCAAAACGAAGACCAAGGGCACATCCGTTTTCAAGCTTAATTTGTTCAATGAGCATATTTTTCTGAATAAGCTTCAAGCCAGATTAACTTTTTGGACTCAGCCAAGCTGTGCAAAGATCTTCTTGAAAAAACCGAATGATTCCAGAAGTTTTGTTGAATCTTTAGCACCTGTATTTTTATTCGCTTTATGATCAGTACTTGTGTTTCCATCTGCATCTGCGAAGTTATTTTCCTCTTTTCCTTCTGCATTCTGCAATTCTGCTTTAAAACTTCTGTTTTCAGAAATCCATATGGTTATATTTTTTCCAGAAGAGAAGTTGCCTCTAAAGACAGTACGGTTGTTTTCAAATGCTGAACTTTTGTTATCCAGGCCTTTAGTTTTTGTTGCATTAAAACCGACAGGTAGCATTATTTTAACGCTCGAATTTGGAGTGCCCATGAACCAGATATCTGTGTCTGAACTGACATTTTTCTCAAAAATGTAACTTACACTGGCAGAAATGGTAATTGAGGAATTCTTTTCGGTTTTACCCAGGGTCTCTTCAGGAATTATAAAATCAATGTCTGTGGTTTTAACATATTCTGGAGTTCCATTGAGTTTTACGTCGGGCTCTTTTTCTATGGATTCTTTCATTTTGTCTCTCATAAATATCTCTGCTTTCAGAATCTCCCAGGCATTGACAAAATTATTGCTATCGCCTTCTTGAAAATCGATAAAATTTCTAAACAAAGTGGCATTACTGTCTGTAATGCGTTCTGTATATCCCCAGGTCATGCCGTTCCTTTCCAGTGTATGTTGTTGCCGGGCAAAAAGGCAGCAGAACAGGGTTCTGCAAAAATAGGCAACAAAAGAATCGTTAAGAAAAGCCAGATTGGAACAAAATGACTGGTTTTCAAGGCTTTCATCTCTTTCCTGTTCTTTTTCAGCCTTAAATTTCTAGTTTATCTGATACTTTTAATTTCTCTTAAATTTTAGTTTTTATCTGCGCTTATTTGGTCGTAACTTCGCAGCCGTCCTGAGTTATTATTATCGTATGTTCGGCCTGGGCTACAAGCCCGCCTGCACTTTCAATAAGTACGGGATAGGAATGGAGAATTCCGGCTTTTTCAAGCTGTATTAATGAAAACTCCAGTTTATCGGATTTCAGCCAGCGTTTTGCAAAAGGTAGTTCCCTGTATTCTTCTACCTCTTTGAGGACATTTCGGACTGCTGGCATACGGACAGGCTTTTTTCTTATAAGGCTGTATATTTCGGCCCAGCTTCCGTCGTGAACAAGGCCTGTTCCGTTTGTTGCAAAAGGCTCGATTGCAAGCACGTCCCCTTCTTTTAGAATAGTTCCCCCTTCCACATGCTTGTTAGGAACGGAAGGATTGTCATGAGCCTCATATCTGGAAAGCCCGTGTCCTGTCAGGTTGATTATCGGGTTTAGACCATAACTGCGAATGCTGTTCTCTATTGCAGACCCAATCTTTCCTGTGGTTATCCCCGGCCTTGCAGTCTCAATTGCAGCGGCAAGGGCTTCCTCGGCTGCTTTTAAGATGTCGGAGTTTCCTGACAGATCAATGGTCACAGCTGAATCTGCAATGTAGCCGTCCACATGAACTCCAAGATCCAGCTTCACCATATCTTTTCCGAACACATCAGAATCTTCTGCTTTTGGGGTCGCATGTGCAGCTTCCTCGTTTCTGGAGATATTGCAGGGAAATGCAGGCCTGCCTCCAAGCTCCATAGTACGTTTCTCCACAAATTCCGCAACATTTAGAAGACTGCCTCCAACCTTTACCAGTTCCACAGCTTCGGCCCTGACAGTCTTCAGAATCCTGCCTGCTTCCCTGTATTTCTCAAGGATTTCCTGCTTATTGCTCAAATTATCGGTCATGTTACCCCTTGCTGAATAATAAAGAGTTATCGCCTTATGAGTTATTGCCTATATAGTGTAATGTTAGTAAATATATACTCATATTGATGAGGCTATACTCATCTTAGTGAAGATATACTCACAACTTTGATGCCGTAAACAACACTGACATCACAAATTTTCAGTCCGAAAAAGTTAGATTCAGGATATAAACAAGTTTTTAATTGTAAGATCTTATAATACAAATTTCTTTTCTAGCCCCGTAAGGTTCTCAAACCCATTTTCAGTAATCAGAACCATATCTTCCAGTCTGATTCCTCCTATTTCCGGGTAGTACAGGCCAGGTTCAATAGTGATTACGTTGCCTTTTTCGAGTAAGACTCCGTTTTCTCCAACTCCCGGCAGTTCGTGTATATCCAGCCCAACTCCGTGCCCGGTTGAGTGAATAAATCCGACTTTTGATCCGCTCCTGTAGGTATCATAACCCTGTTTCTCGAAGTAATCACAGACCGCATTGTGTACATCTGATGCAGGTATGCCGGGTTTAATCATCTCAAGTGCTTTTTCCTGGGCTGCAAGTACGGTTTTGTACATTTTTTTAAGTTCATTCGAAGCTTCCCCGTGGAGTATAGTACGGGTCATATCCGCAAAATAACGCTTTTTCTTGCTTCTCGGAAAAATATCCAGAATAATCGGCGCATTTGCCATCAGAGGTCCATCAGTAGTTCCATGCGGATTTGCTGTATCTCTCCCGCATGACACTATAGTCTCTTCGGCTTCACACCCAAAATCAAGCAGGGTATGATCAATAACTGAATTCACTTTGCTTCCGGTAAGTACCTGCCCTTGATGATAGAGAATGCCATCTCTTTCCTCTGCTCCTTCTATCAACTCTATGGCGGCCTCCATTGCCTTTTCTCCAGCCATCTGGGCATACTTTATGGCCTCAATTTCTTCCGGCCTCTTCAGGCTTCTCATTTTCTGGAATGGACTTTTCATTGGTACTATGGAAAACCCTGCTTCTTTGAGAAACTCTGAATAAAAAGTAGGAAAATCGTAAGGTACTGAAACTATTTTTACTCCTTCCTTCTGGAGTAATTCGGAGATACAGGCTGCATAGGCGATAGAGGTGTCCTTTTTTTCCTTGACCTTCTCCCTATAGTTAAATTCCTGAATTGTTTTTATATTGGAAATCCTTGATTCGATCTTAGCTCTTCCCCTTTCCATCTCCGAGATAAAAAGCACTTCTTTTCCTGTTCCTGTCTGCAGATAGACAAAATCATCCGAAGCAAGGAAACGGGTTACATAGTAAATATCTGAGTTGTGAATATTCCCTGTCATAAGATAAGCATCTGTTCCTGCTTTCTCAAGGGCATTTTTGATTCTGAATTCTGGATCTGTCATGCAAGGTAATTCAGGTGTCTGTAGATAAAGTTCTTATTGTCGGAATTTTCACCCATCTATTCTTTTAATTTCTTCCTTCATTTCGTGGTTCAGAATAAGCAATTCTTCGAGCTTCTCTAAATACCGGTTCAGAGAATCAGTCATCTCATCCGAAAACCTTAGAAAACAAGCATACTTTCTCCTTCCCCTTTCTATTACCCATATTCTGTTTTCAGAATTTTCTTCTTTCAGGTCACCGGAAACTTCCGAGACGCAGCCGAGAATTACTCTAATTCTTGAAGCCATTTCCTTTCTCATTTTTTCTTTTCTAAACTCAATGTATTCTCGCGAAACGCCTGCTTGAGGCAGTGCACTTCTATGAACCCAGTACTCGTCTTGATTAAGATGAGCTTCAACTATATCCTGGATTCTGATGTACAGCTCCTTGAGATTTGAGTCTAATTTCCTGATTTCATGATCGGATATCGAATTTTCCTGAGGGATTTCATTATCTGCAGAAGGCATAGTAATTTCTACTTCTCTTCTCGCTTCCATTTCTCTTTTGACCCATTCCAATGTAAACTTCCCGGCTGCCTCAACGAAAATATGGGTTTCAGTCTCCATTTTTTCTCTGGTATCTTCCAATTTTTCCTGTATTCGGTTGAATTTCTCCTGAGAATCGTCAGAAATAACAGCTTTAGTTTCCATTATGTATTCTTCCATTCCATTCTTCTTTCTAATATTCTATGCACTTTCCTTTACATAGTTTCTTTTTTCAATCTTCTCATGGCTGATTTTAAGGCATTTAGAAGATCTATATTGTTTAATGAGAGGAGCATGAGTAAGTTGAAGGCAATCCGGGAATCATCTGCACATAAAAGCCTCTTAAAGAATATAATTCGCGTTAGAACATGATAACCGCTATAAAAAAGGACCCTTTGCTATTTCGAGTGGGTAATTTATAGTCACTTTCTAAACATAAGTTCAATATATACAATATTTAGACACATTTACTATGGAAAATTCATTCATAATCGATGTTTATCTATTTGGTGTGGTCACTTCTCAACTGGAAAATAATTTTCGACCCATATAAAACAGCGAATAGCCGAAAAAAGGATAATTGAAATTTGCTCGAATACTTTGCCTAGTCAAATAACGCAGAAAAATAAGGATTAAAGTCTAGATCTGAGTATAGAAATAAAATGTAAAAATTCTAGAAAATCAATAATATAAAACATCAGTATGATTTATTTATAAAAGTTATCGAACCGAAAAAAAAGAAGCGCCCGGACCGGGATTCGAACCCGAGTCGGAGCCTCGACAGGGCTCCATGATAGGCCTCTACACTATCCGGACACTTCGGTCTTTTTAGTTGCTGTTTTGCCCGCGCTGCGAGCAAACCTTAAATGTCTTTCCGGTATATAAATGTTCCCGTTGACTGATTTCGATTCTGGTGAATGTTTCAGGTCCCGCCTCCCAGACTCGAACCGGGGACATCGCGGTGCCTGCGCAGAGATGTACGGGAGGTTACCCGCACGAGCCGAACTACAGCCGCGCACTCTACCACTGAGTTAAGGCGGGACAATGTATGTTGATTCAGTGCTGCACAGGGCTACACTGCCTCAGTGCACCATCTCCATATATGGTGATTATATTTATGTTTTTCGCTGGAAGTGAGGATTATGTTCTTACTTATTGATATTTTTCATATATCTCATAATTTTTTAAACGCAGTTTGTCCCAATTTGTATTGACTCTTTGATATTTCTAATAATTTGTATCTGGACACGTATCATTAGATCGATATCGCCCAAACCGGGATTCGAACCCGAGTAAGAACTCTACAGGACTTCATGATAGGCGTCTACATTGTCTGTCTAAAAACAGTAATTGAAGAAGGAGTAATTAATGTTAAAAAAGGTGAGTAAAAAAATGTATGAAAAGAACCCTGAGGTTCCTCTCGATTGTTTTTGATTTAGAAAGTATCCAGCTCTCCTCTGATCACCATTTCCGTGATCTTGGTCACATTGGAAAGCCAGTCATCAATGACAACTTCGGTTTCTGCTTTTACCTTTGAGAAGTCATAGCCTTCTTTGGGAATGATCTGGGCACTTGCTACGAGCGGCTGATCAATGGGTTTTCCTATCTGCGAGAGCAGCCTTATATAGACATCCTGCACCTCTGGGACCGCCTTTACGATATCCCTGGCCATCTGTGTTGAGAGAAGGTTGTAGATTTTTCCAATATGGTTAATCGGGTTCTTTCCACTGGTTGCCTCCATACTCATGGGCCTGTTCGGTGTGATCAATCCATTGCAGCGGTTTCCACGCCCTACAGAGCCGTCGTCTCCCATTTCGGCAGAAGTCCCGGTAACTGTAAGGAAAACACATTGTGCTTTAAGATTATCAGCGGTATTAATGAAAACCTTCACGTCCCTTTCAGTGTAGCGAGTTGAGAGCTCTTCTACATAGGTTTTCATCTCTTCAGTCATATTGATATAACTGTCCATATCGTCTATGTATTTCCCTATCATGCCGCTGCATATTGTGAGGGATATATCTTCTCCGTCCCTGAGCCCCATAACCTTCATATCTTCTCCGATTGCAGGCATCCGGGATTTCAGGTCTGTAAGAAGCTGTCTCTCTGTATTGTAAACAAGATTTTCAAGTTCGGAAAAAGGAGCATGTCCTACCCCGAAAGAAGTATCGTTTGCAATAGGTACCCTGTCTCTATTGAAGACGTCCCTTAGATCCGAAGATCCTGTCCCAAGTTTGCAGTCCATAATCACATCCCTCTCAAGGTCTATGTTTACGAGGGTGTTCTTCAGGTATCTGCGGGCAGCCTGAAGGGCTACAGACTCAGTGGCAAGTTCGACACCTTCGAACTCTTTAGTGGCTCTGCCTACCAGAAGGATGTATATCGGTTGCAGGACCTCTCCTCCCCCAAATTTGGGGCTGGATCTGCCGGCTACGATCTGAGTTTCATCTGTGTTGTGGTGGAGTACCCCCCCACATTTGGTTATGTATTCCCTGCACAGAGCGCGGCTTACGGCTTCAGCCAGTCCGTCCGATATGCTGTCAGGGTGCCCTATCCCTTTACGTTCTACAAGCTCTATCTGCTGTTTTTCAATAGGGGTTTGCAAGAGCTCTTCCACTTTGATATTTCGGGCCATTTGGATCCTCTTTTTTCAAAGTAATTAGAATTTTCTCAGTAGCTATGGTTTTATTGTTTATTATTTTTCGGTCAGTTGAGATCATCAATCTGCATTTCATAGCATTTAATTTTTATTAATTCAAGACTTGTTATAACATTGATAATATTATATATATAACTCGAAAGTATTTCTCTATTGATTACAGGGACTATATAATTGTTCCCGGTCAATCATAACTGAAAGTAATATTCACTCCAAAAAAAGAGTTTAATCTTCGCTATATAATCTTCACTATAAAAAGCTCAATTTTATGAAATTTCTAAAGACGCCCTTGTTAGGCTTTTTTGGTTTTTCATACCTTATTTCCGGCAAGAAAATTTTAATGTAAATCTTACCGTGAAGTCTATATTGCACAAGAGTATTCAGGATAAACGTTTTATGTGGATGAACCTATTAGGGAAAGTTCCCGGAAGATCACTTATTAGAGGACGGAGCAGATGATTCGCATTGCAATACCCAATAAAGGGCGCCTTTACGAACCCACAATCTCTATTTTCAAAGATGCAGGGCTCCCGGTCAGTGGAGGAGCCGAAAGTCGAAAACTTTTTGCAAAAACTACAGACCCGGATATTCATTTTCTCTTCGCCAGGGCGGCTGATATACCTGAGTATGTCCAGGACGGAGCTGCAGACGTTGGCGTTACAGGAATAGACCTGATAAAGGAAAGAGGAGCAGAAGTTGAAGCCCTCCTGGACCTGAAATTCGGAAAAGCAAGCCTTGTCCTCGCTGTCCCCGAAGATTCCGATTTCCAGAAAGCTCAGGATCTTGAAGGTAAGAAAGTCGCAACTGAATTTCCGGAAATTTCGAGCCAGTATTTTGAGAAGCTTGGGGTTAACGTTGAGATAATAAAGGTCAGCGGAGCCTGTGAGATGACCCCTCACGTTGGAATTGCCGACGCAATTGTGGATATCTCAAGCTCAGGGACAACTCTGATGATCAATCACCTTAAACCGATTGACACAGTTTTTAATTCAACTGTTTACCTCATCGCCAACAAAGAAAGTCTCAGGACGAAGGACAAAATCCTTGATATAAAAACCGCGGTTGAAAGTGTTCTCAATGCAAAAAAACGGCGGTATCTTATGATGAACGTTCCTGAGAAGTCTCTTCAGGCAGTAAAAGATGTCTTGCCAGGCATGTCAGGCCCAACGGTCATGAAGGTTGAATCCAGCAAATCACCCGGAGAATCAATCCTTGCCGTTCACGCCGTAGTGGATGCTGACCTTATCTTTTCAATAGTAAACAAGCTCAAGAATGTCGGTGCAAAGGATGTTCTTGTTGTCCCGATTGAGAGGATAATGCCCTGAAAGGGAAAAAAACCTGAAAAACAAAGCCCTGGAAAGAGTGAATTGAAGAGATTTTTTAAGGCATGCCGGAGATGTGGTTTTCAATGGTTTTTGAATTAATCCCTGCTGTGGATATGAAAGGGGGAAAATGCGTTCAGCTTGTACAGGGAGTGCCTGGTAGCGAGATCGTATCCCTTGACGACCCTCTTGCAGTCGCCCTTGATTGGGTGGACAAGGGGGCAAAGACCCTCCATCTGGTAGATCTGGACGGAGCAATTGAAGGAGAACGCAAAAACGCCCCAATAATTGAAAAAATAGTAAATGTATGCAGAGAAAAAGGGGTGCATATCCAGGTTGGAGGAGGTATCCGGAGCTTTGAAGATGCAGCTTCTCTTCTTAAACTTGGGGTTTCCAGGGTGATCCTCGGGACTGCTGCTCTTCAGAACCCGGAACTTGTAAAAAGGCTCGCCAGTACTTTTGGAAGTTCATTCGTTAATGTCGCTCTGGATGCAAAGAACGGAAAAATATCAATTAAGGGCTGGACTGAAGAATGTGCTCAAACTCCTGTGGAAATGGGCAAAAAGTTTGAAGAACTGGGTGCAGGAAGCCTGCTTTTTACGAACATAGATTCCGAAGGGCTCATGCAGGGAGTAAACCCTACCCCTACTAAAGAGCTTGTTGAATCGGTTAACATCCCTGTGATCGCATCTGGAGGAGTAAGTTCTCTACAGGACCTGAAAGTCCTCAAAGAAACAGGGGCATCCGGAGTTGTGGTAGGCAGCGCTCTTTACACAGGCAGGTTTACTCTTGAAGAAGCTATTGAATCCATCAGGGATGACTGACAAGGAGACTTGCTTCTTCTTCAAGTAGAGGCACATTTTAGAGCCATATTTTCAGGAATATTATCCTATTTACTTTTCCAGAGTTACCACAAGATCAGTCTGAGGCAGCCAGATACAAAGGGTTTAATAAATTTAAAAAGAATGTGATGCTGTATGAGAACAGGCAAAATATCCCGCGAGACAAAAGAAACCGACATTAAGCTTGAACTGGACCTTGACGGCACAGGAACTTCAGATGTCAGTACAGGGATCGGATTTTTTGATCACATGCTTACTTCTTTTGCAAGGCACGCGGAATTTGACCTTAAGATTCGTGCCGAGGGCGACCTTTACGTAGATGAGCACCACCTTATAGAAGACACAGGGATAGTTCTCGGAAAAGCTCTTGCAGAAGCCCTGGGGGACATGGCCGGAATTGCTCGTTTCGGGGAAGCCAGAATTCCAATGGATGAAGCTCTTGCGGAAGTAGCTCTTGATGTCGGAGGGCGCAGCTATCTAGTCCTGAAAGCTGATTTTGCTGCTCCACAGGTAGGACAGTTCAGTACCCAGCTCGTTAAACATTTCTTTGAAACTCTGGCTTCAAATGCAAAAATCACCATCCATGCGAGTGCCTATGGAGATAATGATCATCATAAAATCGAGGCTCTCTTCAAAGCTTTTGCATATGCCATTAAAAGAGCTGTGAAAATAGAAGGCAAAGAAGTAAAGAGCACTAAAGGTACACTATAAACTTTCACTTTTTTAATAGTGATCTTTAATTTTTGTTAAATCTTACACGCCATTCGTTGGCGAAGACCAGCATTGATTCCTGCCTGAGCTGGCCCACGAGGCAGATATTTGCTTTTTTTGCGGCTTCAACTCCAGAGTCAAAAGGCATAGCTTTGGTGGCAATGAGAGGTATTCCTGCTCTTGCGGCTTTGGTAACCATGTAAGCGGGCTGCCTGCCGGTGGAAAGCATATAATACTTTGAGATGTCGAGCCCCTTAAGAAAAGCAGCTCCAACAACCTTGTCTACAGCGTTGTGTCTTCCTACATCTACAATCTGGACTGCCAATTTTCCTTCTTTACTTATAAGAGCTGCAAGATGAGTCCCTCTCGTAAGCCTATAGGTATCCGATTCAAGGTAAGTTGTGCTCGCAAAAATGGCTTCTGGCTCAAAAATAGTATCCGAGCTTACAAAGACCTGCTCATCGGATTCTTTATTCTTATAGGGCGGTTTTTCCATTTTGGTCAGCACATGAATCTCATTATTTCTTTCCTCGATTCCTGCAATCTCACTGAACTTGACGGCTCCTTCCGTAATTAGATGCCCAACAGCAAGCTCTTTCAGTTCAAGGGGCGAAGCAAAAAGAGTAGTAAAAACTTTTCCATCCAAAAAAAGTTTAACAGGGCATTCCCTTGCGAGCAAAACTTCAGTTTCTTCTGCCCTGCCGTCTGAATGAATTATTCTGGCAGGGTAAGGAGCGGTGTATTTTTCAGGCATTTTCATTCCTTTACTTGAAGTATTCTCCAAAGATATAGTTTTATTTCGGTTTGGTGTGCTGTTGAATTTTCAACATCAAAGAGCGATTATTAAGGGGGATGAACTATAAACTGCCCAAAGGCGATAGGACTGTCTCCGACATTCAATGTAGCTGTAACAGTATTTGTAGCTGTGTTAATTACAGAGACAGTGTTGTCACCGGAGTTTGCCACATATACCTTTGTTCCCTCCTTATTAATTGCAACTCCTGTAGGGCTGATTCCGACATTCACAGTGGTTATAACCGTATTGGTTGCAGTATTAATTACTGAGACACTGTTGCTGTCGTAGTTAGTTATGTATGCCTTTGTTCCCTCCTCGTTAATTGCAATTCCTTCAGGCCAATTTCCTACAGTCACAGTGGCTGTAACAGTATTATTTGTAATGTCAATTACTGAGACAGTATTGCTGCCAGCGTTCGTCACATATGCCTTTGTTCCCGCCGGATTTATTGCAACTCCGAAGGGGAAATTTCCTACAGTCACAGAGGCTGCAACAGTGTTGCTTGAGGTGTTTATTACAGAAACAGTTTTTCCTGGAGTATTAATTCTACCGGAGTTCGTCACATATACCTTTGTTCCATCAGGGGTGACTGCAACTCCTGTAGGGTTGGTTCCTACAGTTATCTTGTTATAACTATTATTGTTTGTTAGGTTAATTACATACAGATCCTTGCTGCCTGCCTGGTGCGCCACATATAATTTTGTTCCCGCCGGATTGACTGCAATTCCCCACGGACTATTTCCTACATTTATTTCATCCATAACAGTGTTCGTGGCTGTGTCAATTACAGAGACAGTGCCTGTTGTGCCTGAATTCGTCACATATACCTTTGTTCCATCAGGGGCAACTGCAATTCCGGCAGGACTGTCCCCTACAGTAATCGTGGCTATAATATTATTCGTGGCCATGTCAATTATAGAGACAGTGTTACTTCCGGAGTTCGTAATATAAGCATAGGCTTTCAGTACATTGATTGTAACATTCTTTGATGCATTAGTGTAATTTGCAGTATCATCTGGAGTGAAATCAGCATGTAATGTATGTGTGCCTGCATTCAATATAGTTCCTGCTGCTGGAGTATAGACAAAGGTTCCATTTACTGAAGCCAACGCATTCAACTGCGTGCTGTTCAATGCTGTTCTGTAGAATATGTCATCAGGTTTACTCCAGATAATTAGAGGTGTAGCTCTTAGTACATTGATTGTGACATCCATTGAGTTGTTAGTGTAATTTACACTATCAGTAGGTGTGAAGTCAACATGTAAAGTATGAGTACCTACACCAAGTAACGTTCCTGCCGCTGGTCTATAAATGTAGTTACCAGGTGTTGAAGCACTTGCATTTAATTGAGTTTCACTTAGCGGAGTTCCATAGGTTATGTTAGCGGGGTTACTCCAGGTAATTGTAGGAGTCAATTTCGATACATTGATCGTGGAATCCTTTGAATCAGTGCCATTTACATTGCTTGCTAGAAGCGTTACTGTGTAATTTCCTTCTTTACTGTAAGTATGTGTCGGGTTTTGATCATATGAATTCTTACTACCATCTCCAAAGTCCCAAATCCATTCAGTTGCATTCTCAGAACTGTCGTTGAACTGAACTGCGAGAGGTACATAACCCTGACTGACATTACTACTGAATTTTGCATCAGGAAGGCTACTTCCTTTATTACTGGTGTGGGTGGTATAATCCAAACTGCTTCCAGATCCAAGCTCTGTTTTGAGAGATGATTCGTTAATATAGAACCTGAAATGATGAGTCGGATCTTTTGTATAAAAATAGAATCTTACTGTTGAAACACCATTAGTTTCTTCTATTGTAAAATGACACCCCAGCCCTGCTTTTTCCGCTTTACTTTTGAGGAAAGATATCCATGCATCCGGATATTTTGTGAAAATAGTACAGGTAAAATAATTTTTTTCTGGATCAATATTTTTGGAATCGAGTCCACTCAGTGTCAGTGTCAAAGAGACATCGTTATCCGAGGAAGTAGTATCACGATCTCCTATTACGCTAATTGCCCGGATAAAAACATTATAATACTCACCATCTTTAGTTATATTGAATGATGGGGGTTGCTTCATTACTGATCTGTCGTTCTGGTTAAGAATTAAAGCGCCGTTTTCATATCTGAGGATTTGATCAACGTATTGCCTATTGTTCGAACTATATGTAATGCCCCCGTGGATCATAATTTCATCAAGGGAATTTTTAGGATCGATGATCATTGTGAAATTTTCAGTATTTATAGAAAGGGTCCCGCTTGATTTAGAAGGTTCCAGAATAGGGATTTCTCCTCCTCCCATGTTAATTGGAATGGTGGCAGGAGAAGAAGTCAAGGAATATTTTTCAATTGAGGAATTTGAGTTTAAAGATTGAAGAAGAGTAATCGTATCTGCCATTGATTTGAGTTCTGTCATATCCGTCTGGACTTCACTCATATGCAATTTTTCGGCATCATTTTTCCATTCTGGAACATATGCAACCCTTACCACTACAAATATGGAAAATATGATGCTCAATAGCAGCACTGCAGCTATAACTGTAGCTGCTGCAGATTCCGAGTGGAACAGATCCTTTCTGGCCTTCTTTTTGTCTCTGTTTTTTCTAATTTTCATAACGGGACGTCGTATAATTTTTAAATTTCATCAATATTATTTGCTTTCTTAATTCCCTTTCTGGAGTGTAACTCTCTGTATCACTTGTTGAGATGGTGTGTGCACAAAGTACATATCGACAGTATCGCTGTCCTTCAGATTAATTCCCTGTTGAGTAGTATCGATTTCAATAAAGTCTCCAAGCGTCAAAATACCGTTATTAGATGGCGACCCATCTGAATTTAAAATCATAAACTCGGACCTGTCAAACGGAGGAGTTGAATTACCATTTATGCTGAGTATAACGTTGATCTCTTTAGAGTCAACAGCTTCTCCTCCACTATGTAAGATCCATACAGTATCGGTATTTGTGTCGATCTTTTCCTGCAAATCAACATGTGGGGTATGAGGGGGATCTACGACCACATCCGAAAATATAGTAATGCCTATTGAAGAGAAAGCTAACACAACTATAGACATCATTAGAATCTGCCCCATTACCTCTGAAACTGCCTGGCAGTCTTTTCTGAGTAAACTGTGTTTTTTCCTCTTCATCTGGACAACACTTTTTTAATATTTTTACCTGACTTTTTACATTCTTACTAATTGAATATTAATCTAACTGTCTTAGAAAAATTATTAAATAAGAAGTTATTAATGTCTATCTAACTAAAAAAACTTAGTTTAAATGTATTAGTAATCTTCTAATGTAGTTGACAAAAGTTTATATAGAAAAGAATAATAAGATTAACTGCTTTTGCAAAAAATATCAATTGTTTGAAGTCATATCTAGTGTTAAAAGTATTAAGGCAGGCTGTCCTGTCCGAATACCTTTAGCCCGGAGGGAGAAACAAATGAATTTCAAGAGAATATTAAATAATAGTGACGCAGTGTCCCCGGTTATCGGTGTCATTTTGATGGTCGCAATAACCGTCATTCTCGCCGCCGCAATCGGTTCATCTGTCTTCGGAGAAGGACCTGCCACACCTGCACCGCAAGCGAACTTCGAGATTAAATCAGAAGGTGTTGATGGTGGAATTGCATCTGTAACACTCGAACACCAAGGTGGAGAATTAATTAGTTTCGATAAAGAAGTAACTAAAGTTACAGCTTCGCTTAATGGCGGGGAGTCTGTACAGGTTTATGCAGCAAGTCTTGTTAATATGAGTGTTGGCGATGTAAAGAAACTTTCTTTATATGGAGTTAATAAGGATACAGGAGAAAACTCCACTGCAGATGCTTTTGGAACCTCAGTCACACCTGCGATTGGGAATACTGTCAATATTAAAATTATAGACCTAAAGACGAATCAGCTGATTAGTGACCGTGATATTACTCTGTAAAGATAAATTAAGCGCCTTAAATGGTGCTTTTTCTCTTTCTTTATTACATATATTTACTTTCTTTATTTTATTCTCGTTTATAGGGCATTCTTGTACTAACTCCAAAATGGAGATTAATTCTCTTCTTGCATGTTATTCGAAGACTATCATGTGAGTTTATACATGAGCCAAATAAAACTTTTCAACCTCTTTTCGGAAGGTCGGGGTATTCTAAGGTTAGGGGTATCAAATTCCCAGCAATGCCAACTTAGAAGAAAGCGGATGAAGGGTCAAATTATTCAATAAAACCTCTTGATAAAAAAGAGATTGATGATGCAGTCAGTCTTATTAACGAATATAACTCGGACTTTGTACGTTTTATGTCATTTTACAGGCAAATCTTTTGAATAGTGTTTAATAATAATTCTTTTATTAGGGATCAATTGATATGCCTGACTCCTCCAAAAAAATGTTGACAACAAGGAGGTATGGAAATAAACTTATTAATGCCTATACTGAGGTTTTGTACTGTTATTCGCGATCAAGCCCATTAATGGGTGAAATGCGTTAACAGAAATTAAAATTCACAAGGAGTGGATTCTTCTTTTTCAGTTGCCTTTAAATCCCATAACTATCTACTATTTCCTGATCGAAGTGGCACGGAGAAAGCAATTTGAGAAGCCCCTCCATGGGGATAAGGAAAGTGTTCGGTTTGCAACCCCTGAACCTATTGCCAGATACAGGGCTCAGCGCCTGAGGTGCAGGACTCTGGCTGACATCAGCTGTGGAATAGGAGGTCAGACCGTCTTTTTTGCACAGCAGTGTGAGTTCGTTTATGCGGTGGAAATCGACCCCATAAAAATTGAATACGCGAAACAGAACTGTGAGATGTACGGGCTTGACAATGTGAAATTCATTTGCGGAGATGCCCTTGACCCTAAAGTAATAGAGCAGATTCCGACAGTTGATGTTGTATTTTCTGACCCTTTCCGCCCGGCAGAAGAGAAAGAAAGACAGGTCTCCTGTCTTGAGCCGGGAATTCCGAATGTGCTTTCGGCTTATGGGGAAAAAACAAAAAATTTTGTCTTTGAAGCTCCTCCCCAGATGCCTCCTGAAAGGATTCCTTTTAACTGTGAAAAAGAGTACATTTCCCTTGACGGCCAGCTCAACCGCCTGACCCTTTATTTTGGTGGGCTGAAACAGCATGACAGGATGGCAGTGGCTCTTCCTGCAGGCGAAGGGCTTATTTCGACTAATTTGCCGTTTCCAGAGGTCAGAGAAACCGAAAAAATGAAACTCTGCGCCTATGAGCCTGAACCGTCTGTTGTTGCAGCAGAACTGCTGCCTGAGCTTGTAGACTCCATGAAGCAGATGGCAGGCCCGATTATGGGAGCATTCGAACTCTTCAAAGTTGACAAAAAGAGGATTTTGCTGACCTCTGATGCTCTGATAAAGCAGCCCATGATCAAAAACCATTATCTGGTCTTGAAGGTCTGTCCCTTTGAGCCAAGGGAGATAAACAAATTCCTGAAAGATAGAAACGTCGGGAATGTTGTGCTCAGAGCAGGTGTAAACCCCGAAGCCTACTGGGAAGTTCGAAACGAGGTTGAAAAGGGACTTGAAGGAAAAAAGACAGTACATCTCTTTGTAAAAAATAATACTGCAATCCTCTGCGAAGTGCTTTTTAAGGAGTAAAAACAGAATCCGCAAAGTAAGATTTGGAATAAAACAGAATTCACAAATCCGGATTTGAAAGAAAATAGAATTAATAAAGTAGGTTTGAAAGAATAAAAACTGTATCTTCTTCAAATTGTATGGGTAAAAGTAAATTTCGAATATTTGCTGAAAATTTAAAAATTTACTCAACTCTAAAAAACATTATCAATCGACTCATCCTACTTTAGAACTGTATGACAAAATTGTTGCATATTTTTCCGGTTGGAAAAATTCTCCCTTGAATTTGAAAAGGATACCATTTTTTGCTCCAGAATATGAAAAGGGGAAATGGAACAACTATTATATTTTTTACTGTGATTGAAAACCCATCAAATTTAAAGGGGATACAAAAATATGGTCAATAAAAGTTATTGATGAGCCTATTTCTTGCCTGGGATTTTCCGCGAAGGACAGCAATACCTTCTTCTCGGTCTTAGTTCTCTTTAAGCTCTTCAATCTCTCACCATGTCTAATTCAAGGCTTATAAATCGAGGGAAACCTGAATGATCTGAGCCGCTTCATAGATCAGCCAAGTCTATCAGACTCCACTCAACATCTAAAGGCCCAATCCTTTTGCTACAGATGCTGCCAAAGTCTCATCAGAATGCTGCAATTTTTCGATTGCACTTCTCTGAATAGCTGGAATGGTGACATGGCTCAGGTCGGCCACAAGGTAACCAGTCGTATGTTCCTGCCCTGTCTTTGTCAAGCGACCGATACCTTTCTCCAGCCTGAGCAAAGTCGTTTGTTTTGAAGAGCTTCAAGCCCTCGAAGGCGTTTATGCTTCGATCAGGCGAGGTCGAAGCGATCGAGGTTCATTACCTTGGTCCAGGCAGCCACGAAGTCCTGGACAAACTTCTTCTGTGCGTCCGCACTTCCGTAGACCTCGGCCAGAGCCCGGAGCTGGGAGTTCGAACCGAAGATGAGATCGACACGCGTACCGGTCCACTTGACTTCGCCAGTCTTGCGATCGCACCCTTCAAACATGTCCCTGGCGTCCGATACCGCCTTCCACTCCGTGCCCATGTCGAGCAGGTTCACGAAGAAGTCGTTGGTTAGCGCTTCCGGCTTCTGGGTAAAAACGCCGTGCTGGGTCTGTCCGAAGTTGGTGTTCAGCACGCGCATGCCGCCAACGAGCACCGTCATCTCTGGTGCGGTCAGCGTCAGCAATTGCGCCTTGTCAACCAGCAACGCCTCGGCCGATACGGTGTATTGGCTCTTGAGGTAGTTGCGGAAGCCATCCGCAATCGGTTCAAGTAAGGCGAAGGAGACCACATCGGTCTGCTCCTGCAAGGCATCCATGCGCCCTGGCGAGAAGGGAACCGTCACATCGTGACCAGCATTCTTCGCAGCTTTCTCGACGCCTGCACAACCAGCCAAAACGATCAGGTCAGCAAGCGAGACCTTCTTGCCGTCAGAGGCCGTGCTGTTGAACCCGCTCTGGATACCTTCGAGAGCGTTCAGCACTTTCGCCAGTTCGGCCGGCTGGTTGACTTCCCAATCCTTCTGCGGAGCAAGGCGAATTCGTGCGCCATTCGCACCGCCACGCCTGTCGGAGCCACGGAAGGTGGACGCCGACGCCCAGGCGGTCGAAACCAGTTGCGAGATCGACAGCCCTGAGGCAAGGATCCTGCCCTTGAGAGAGGCAATGTCCTTCTCATCGATCAACTTGTGATTGACCGGGGGGATGGGGTCTTGCCAGATGAGCTCTTCGGCAGGAACCTCCGGGCCAAGATAGAGTGCGCGCGGACCCATGTCGCGGTGCGTCAATTTGAACCACGCGCGTGCGAATGCGTCCGCGAATTGATCCGGGTTCTCGTAGAAGCGCCTTGAAATCTTTTCGTAGGCAGGGTCGAACCTCAAGGAGAGATCAGTGGTCAGCATGCTTGGTGCGTGACGCTTTGTCGGGTCATGGGCATCAGGAATCTGACCAGCACCAGCGCCACCTTTCGGCTGCCACTGATATGCACCTGCCGGGCTTTTCGTCAATTCCCATTCGTAGCTGAAAAGGATCCTGAAGAAGTTATTGCTCCACTTCGTTGGCGTGTTGGTCCAGGTGACCTCCAGGCCGCTGGTGATCGTGTCACAGCCTTTGCCGGTGCCGAAGCTACACTTCCAACCGAGGCCTTGCTCCTCGATACTGGCCGCTTCTGGCTCAGGCCCGACATGGGACGCAGGGCCGGCGCCGTGGGTTTTGCCGAAAGCGTGACCGCCAGCGATGAGCGCAACGGTCTCTTCGTCGTTCATGGACATGCGAGCGAAAATTTCGCGGATATCCCTGGCCGCCGCGATTGGATCCGGGTTTCCGTTAGGACCTTCCGGATTGACGTAGATCAGTCCCATCTGCACAGCAGCAAGCGGATTTTCGAGGTTCCGGTCGCCGGAATAGCGTTCATCACCCAACCACTTGTCCTCAGAGCCCCAATAGACGTCCGGATCCGGTTCCCATACGTCCTCGCGACCGCCTCCGAAACCGAACGTTTTGAATCCCATCGTTTCCATGGCGACGTTGCCCGCAAGAATCATGAGGTCAGCCCATGAAATCTTCCGACCATACTTCTGCTTGATCGGCCAGAGCAGGCGACGCGCCTTGTCCAGATTGACGTTGTCCGGCCAACTGTTGAGCGGCGCGAAGCGCTGCTGGCCCCTACCGCCGCCGCCGCGGCCGTCACCGGCGCGGTAGGTGCCGGCGCTGTGCCACGCCATGCGAATGAACAAAGGGCCATAGTGGCCGAAGTCCGCCGGCCACCAGTCCTGCGAATCAGTCATCAGCGCCGCGAGATCTTTCTTCACAGCCGCCAGGTCGAGGCTCTTGAACTCTTTCGCGTAGTTGAAGTCCTCGCCCATCGGGTTGGACTTGGAGGAATGCTGGTGCAGGATCTCGAGCTTCAACTGGTTTGGCCACCAGTCGCGGTTCGACATACCTCTCCCGGTTTCCTGTTTGTCTGCTCTGCCCTTTTCAGGGTTCTTTCTATCGTCAGTCATAACGTTACCTACCCCCTACAATTGATAAAAATTCAAGACAAAATCTTTTAGTATGCAATCTCTCCAATCTTGTCTCCTTTTGGAAGAATTGAGTGCCGATTGCCAGAGAGATTAATTTCGGTCCGCTTTCCAAAAGCTTGAGATTCTTACATGCTGTTTTGTCATGTCCAATTTGTCATCTTTTAAGGTATGAACGACATAAGCCTCTTAATAGGCTTCATCATAATACAGCTCATGTAAAGTCCATCGCTATTCTTTCAAACCGTCATCCTCTTGTCAAATTTGCCTTTCCAATCCTGGAATTTCGTTACTTTACGTCTTAAGACTCCGACTCTGGCGATATTCCCCCCTTTAATCATTACCAAAATTTACTATCCTTTAAGAACTTATTCCAGTTCAATATTCAACTACTATAACTACGGATATCTAAAAATAGATTATTACATAATAATGAGCTATGAATAACCTTCAGGACTCAGACTCATTCATAATCAAATAGTTCAGGAGCTGACCTTAGTCCTGGCTTCAGTGAATGCTGAACATTTGTTTTGTTTCGTGAACTACATCTTATCAGAATTTAAAAAATCTCTGAACTTCAGATAAAGCAAATTTTTGGAACTTCCAAACTTTTTGGTAGTCCATCATTATCGGTTGATGTTTTCAGGATTAATTTTCCAGTGATAGAAATGCTTATGTTTCGTGCATCAAAGCATGTCTAATATAACCTCACCGAATAACCTCACTGAATTACAAAAAAGATCTGATGAGACATTAAGGGTGTTTTGGAAATAACATCAACTAACTAATAGTGCACGACCTAAAAATTAGAAAAAAATGGAAACCGGGATAAAGATCCCGATCTCTTTTTTGTTAATTCTTTCAGTTTGATTTTGATATTTAATGATTTTTCGATAATTCAGGCTTCTTCGCATTTCTCTTTTACGAGCTCAAACCCACGGGCAAGAGCGTCCTGAATCCTTGTGGTGTCAGTTCCACCGCCCATTGCAAGGGCAGGTTTTCCACCTCCACCTCCGCTGACAATCTTTGACATCTCACGGACAAGGTTGCCAGCGTTTATTCCACAGTTTATGGCTTTTTCTCCGACAGCGACTACAATCTTAACTCCTTCAAAGTCGCTTGCAAGGAGGGCTACAACCTCTTGATGCTTCAGGAATTCGGTAGCTATTTTCTGAAGCTCAAGGGAGTCAGCTCCTGGGACTGATTGGGAGACAACCTTGATGCCTGCAATTTCGGAAGCTTCTCCAAGCAGCCTGTATACTCTGGAGCCTGCAAGTTCTTCTTTAAGCCTTTCGTTTTCTTTCTTGAGGTCTTTCCATTCCCCAAAGAAACGATCGACACTTGCAGGAAGATGTTCAGCAGGCACACTGAGAGTCTTTGCGGAATCGGTCAGTAGAGACTCCATCTTTTGAACTGCACGGACAGCTGCAATTCCGGCTGCAAACTCAACCCTTTCCACTCCGTCCTGAATCCTCTCAGTTCTCAGGATTTTTATAGGGCCGATAATTCCGGTGTTTGTGCAGTGAGTCCCGGCGCAGGCTTCGACATCATCTCCTACCTTTACAATTCTGATCATGTCTCCTGGAGGCACTCCACCCTGATAGAGCCCAAATCCGTATTCCTGTTCCGCTTCAGTCCTGGGCATCCATTCCGTAAATACACGTTTGTTTTCCATAACCGTGCGGTTGGCAAGGATCTCAATCTGCCTCAGTTCTTCAGGGGAAATGTGCTTGTAGTGAGAAAGGTCTAACCTTGAGTGGTCCTCAAATTTCTGAGCTCCAGCCTGCCAGATATGTTTTCCAAGGACTTTCCTGGCTGCATCGTTTACTATGTGAGTTGCCGTGTGGTGCCTGGCAAGGGACATTCTGCGCTTTTCATCAACCTTACCTGTTACAATGTCGCCTTTTCTGATCTCAAGATCTCCTTCAGGGTCTTCTACCGTATGCACGATAACGCCATCGTAGACCTGGACATCAACTACTCTGTAAATGGTATAACCGGCAGTAATTGTTCCGATATCTGCAGGCTGCCCTCCTCCTTCTGCATAGAAAAAGGTGTTATCAAGCACTATGTGATTATCGAAAACGTCAAGGGCAACCGCCTCGAATTCCATGCGGGTTGGTTCGTCGTAGAAGCGGCGCTTTGTTTTTGGGAGATGTTTAAGCCTGTTTGCAAAAGGAACAACTTCTTCTTCTTTTTCTTCTGCCTTGTTATGCATCTCACCTATTATGGAATAGAAGTTATCAGGGAATTCAACACCCACTCCGATTTCGGCTGCTACCTCCTTTGCCATCTCAGGGGGGATTCCGTGGGAATCATAAAGTTCAGTTAACTGGGACAGAGGGATCTTTTCCCCGCTCTTTTTAAAGTGGGATGCTGATTTCTGAATGATCCTGCGCCCTCTTTCCATGGTAGCATTGAACTTTTCCTCTTCTGACTCAAGAATATCCAGTATTACCGGGAAATTTTCTCTGAACTCAGGATACTCGGGCATGTTCTTTATGTGCATGTCCATAATTTCTGAGAGAGGAGTCCGGATGTCAAGGTCGCCCATCATGCGTAGAGTTCTTCTGAGAACAAGGCGGGCCAGGTATCCTGCTTTGACATTGGAAGGAATAATCCCGTCTCCAAGCATGAAAGTAAGGCAGCGCGTATGGTCTGTGATTGCATAGACTTTTTCTACAGGCTCCATGATTGCTGAGAGCTTATCAACAGTCATTCCGATGCTTGAAGCAACCTTTTTCCTGAGTTCCAGCAAGTTTGCCTTTTCGCTGACGTCCATAAATCCGGCAAGCCTTGCGTTCTGGGCTAAAATATTTGCGTACTCGGAGTTATCAAGTTCATGTTCGATTCCGGCAAGTCCCATGAGCTCATTTACTATACCCGGGAAAAGCGCATCATAAATTGTAGGAGAACCTTTTGAGGCCCAGACAAAACGCTCAAGCCCATATCCGGTATCCACGATGTAGTTGTCCATCTTGGAATATTTCTCGCCTTTGATCAGAATATCTCCCTTTTTGTCCGTCTTCAGATCCATGAAAACAAGAGTTGCAAGCTCTAGCCCGTGTACGAGAACCTCAACACAGGGACCTGCATTGCCTCCTCCTGCCCAGGGTTCTTCTTTGTAGCTTACGGCAAATGGATCTAATTTTAAAGAGTTAAGGAGCTCGTCGCAGAGTTCCAGGGTGTGTTCCTTCCAGTAAATTTCATGGTCTCTTTTATTGAAGGCGTGATGCGCCATCATCTCAAAATTTGTGAGATGACGTCCGCTCCTGCCCACAGAATCAAGGTCATTCAGACGAATGCAGGGCTGAGAAATCGTGAGGGGATTTGCAGGAGGGGGGACCTGTCCCGATGTCACAAAGGGCTGGAAATCTGCAATTGATGCGATGGTAAGATAAAGATCGTCTCTCCAGCGAGCAACTACAGGATAGCGGTCAATCCTCGTATGCCCTCTGGCCTCAAAGAAAGAGAGGTAGTACTCACGCATCTGTGAGATATCAAATTCTCTGGAAAAGGCCGAGCTTCCTATAAAGGAATAAGGATCACAGGGTGCATCTCCGCATGTATTTCTCTCAAGGTCACGTGTCCAGAAAAACTTGCCACACTTCTGGCACTGCTTTCGGACAAACCCGTTATTTTTGAAAAAATCAAGTTGATATTCATCTTCAAGCATAGCAATCACTCCGGAGGATAGGGTTGACTCTGCCCTGTTGTATCTAAGACAAAAGGAGAGCAAAAATACCCTATAATCAACCGTTTCAAAGAACTTCCAGGCATTATAAGTGTATATACGATAATTTAACCTTTAAACCGTTTTTTATGCAAATTATGGGGGAATCAATCTGAAATCGTGAAATATTTGCGATTTACGTGCGAATAAATTTTGCAACCTAAGTTGCTTCTTAATCATAAGTAACTTACACAACATTAACGAAATATATAATAATGTTGTACGAAATATATAATAATGTTGTATTAATAAAACCCCTAGTTACAGGTCTTTACCTATAGGTAATTCTACAGAAAAACCTTCTTCTTCTCTTTAATGGGCAGAGTGATAATCTTTTTTAAATAGAAGGCAGGCTTTTTGTTCTCAAAGGCTGCCTGATAAGCAAAAATAAAGAAGTATTTTCTTGAGTTTGAAGTTTTACCTGTATAACACCACTGTTCTTCCACGTACTTCTATTAATGTAGATCTCGTGGCGCTTGCAATTTCTTCTGCTATTTCTTTAACATCTTTTTCTTCTTCAGCGCTTCTCAGAACCCTTACCTTCACAAGCCTGTTAGCCTTTATCTGTTTATTGAGTTCTTCGATCAGGGTATCGGTAACCCCATTTTTTCCTATATTAAGAATAGGATTAAGCTGGTTTGCTTCAGATTTTAACTGGTATAATCTTTCTTTATCCATAGCCTTCCTCACATTAAATTGTAAAATTCATATTATTAATTCTAAAATTATATCTATGTAATTAATAAAAAATTATGTAGCTAAAATGGAAAAACTGTCTCCTTTTAAAAGCCCTTTCTTTTCAGAGCCCCTTATTCTCGAACCGGCTTTATTGAACAAGATTTCTCCCTTTTCTCATCAGCATCTATATCAAAGTTTCCTAATTAACCAAAAGGCAAATGAGCCATCTTCTTTTCGAGAAATTTGTTAAATTATGTCTTTTTGCCCAATTTTATAAGTAGAAGGGCGAAGTTTTCAAACAATTTCGACATCTTTATTAGCAATTTGGCACTCTTCAGGAATAAAGAAAAAAACGAAAGCAGTAAACAAATTTCACTCATAAACTCCGGATGGCGAATGTAATATGAACCCCGGCTTGCTTGACCTTATCCTGTTCTCTGAGAAAAGAAAAGATTTTTTGCTGCTCCTGAAAGACGGACCCAAGGATATCGAAGAAACCCTTGAGAAGCTTCAGGTGCCCAGGACAGCTATCCTCCCTCAGATAAAGAAACTGAAAGAAGAAAACCTCGTAATACAGGAGGAAGGGGTATATCGGCTCAGCACCATAGGAGAAATCATTGTAGAAAAGATGCAGCCTCTTCTTAAGACCCTGGAAATTTTCGAGAAAGATGAGGATTTCTGGGCAGACAGAAGACTTTCTCCCATTCCCCCTTATCTTATGAAAAGGATCAACGAGCTTGGAGACTACCGCCTGATAGAACCGGACCTGAGCCATACTTTTGATCTGAACCCTGAATTTGTAACATATCTTTCAAGCTCAAACTGCATCCATATGTTCTTATGTTATTTTCATCCCCAGTTCCCGGCTTTTTTCCTGGATCTGGGTAGAAAGGGCATTGAGATTTCACTGGTCCTGAACGATGCTGTGTATTCAAGATATGTGGAGGATTTCAAAAAAGAAGGGGAGGAATTTCTGAAGCTGGAGAATTCCAGTCTCTTTATTCTTGAAAAGAAAGAAGTTGAAATCCCTGCACTTGTTACTTCTACTAACAAAATAATGATCCTGGGTCTTTTTAACGAGAACGGCAGGTTTGATTTCCAGTATGTAACAAGTTTTGAAAGGGGAGCAATAAAATGGGGAGAAGAACTTTTTCAGCACTACAGGGACATGAGTAGAGAAGTCAAATTAAAGCAAAATGAGTAGAGTAAACAAAAAAATATCTGCAGTAACGTTTTTTTAATCATCGATTTGATCTTTAAACCAGCTCAGGCAATCATTTTTCCACCATTCTCTCTGGTCTCAATCTATCTCAAGTGACTGTTTTCAAGCATTCTATTTGAGCTCTTCTTCTTGTTATTTTAGATTTTTTCTACTAGATACACTGAATTAACAGTGTTAACAGGATTAACTTTAAATATTAGGTATCCCTAAATATGGGAAAAATGGAAATTTAGGTTAGCCTAAAAATAAAAATGAAAAAATGAGAGTAGAAATATGAAATTGCCCCTCATCTGTCCGAAAGGAGAATGTTGCCACGGAAAAAGGGAGTGCATTCCAGGAAAAGAACTTCCAAAAATCGTACTTGTCGGAAGCCCAAACGTGGGAAAAAGCAGCCTCTTTAATACCCTTTCCGGGAGCTACACAGTAGTTTCCAATTATCCGGGAACTTCAGTGGAAATCAGCCGTGGAAAAGGGAAGATCGGAGAGTGGGAATATGAAATTATTGACACGCCTGGAATGTACTCTCTTCTCCCTGTAAGTGAAGAGGAAAGGGTATCTCAACGCCTGCTTTTTGATGAAAAAACTTTTGTTTGTCTCCATGTGGTGGATGCCCGGAACCTCAGGCGCATGCTTTCCTTTACGTTACAGCTTCTTGAGGCAGAGCTACCCCTGATTCTTGTCCTGAATATGATGGACGAGGCTGAAGAAAGGGGAATTAAAATTGATCTGCAGAAACTCAGCAGGTTACTTGGAGTTCCGGTAGTCGGGACAGTTTCAAGTGAAGGAAAAGGGATTGAAGAACTAAAACTTACGATCTCTAATTTTGCCCCTGAGGAAACTGAGCAAGAAATCGACTATGGAACAGAAGTTGAGCCTTATCTTGCAGAAATCGAAGGCTTGCTTGAACCTTCAGAAAGGGCCGGGATCTCAAAAAGGGCTCTTTCCCTCCTGCTCCTGCAGGAAGACACGACAGCTCGGGAATACGTACTCAAGGCTGATAAAATCTCCTCTAAAATATCCCGGGATGGAAATGAAGCCTTCAAACTGGATCATGAGGAACTCCAGAAGCTTGTGGAAACAGCTTCTACAAAATCCAGCGTTCCCCTCTCATATCTGCTAACTCTGAAACGTCAGGAACTTGTAAACGAAATCGTTGACCAGGTGATGGAAGTTCCGGAAAGAGAAGGTGAAAACAAAGGAAGTTTCGGCAAAACCCTGGCTGAAGGCAGCCACATAAATCAGAAAATTGTCGGCACTCCACAGGAAGAAATGGAAAAGGAGTATAAAAGAAAAGAAGGGGAAATTGAAGCGAGTAAAGTTGTAGCCAGTAAAGTTGGAGTGAGTACATCTGGAACGAGAAAAAATGGAGTTAGAGAAAGGGATCAGCAAAAAATGATGCTCTTAGAAAAAATAGACAATATTCTCATTCACCCTGTTCTGGGAATTCCTGTACTACTTCTGGTTCTGTACCTGGGACTCTATCGGTTTGTAGGCGTCTTTGCAGCCGGAACTCTTGTTGATTTCCTGGAAAACACTCTATTTGGAGAGCATATAAACCCCCTGGTAACTTCGCTATTCACTTCCCATGTCCCTTCCTCTGCCCTGCAGGACCTCTTTGTGGGAGAATACGGGATCTTTACCCAGGCTGTAACATATGCAATTGCTCTTATACTTCCGATAGTTGGAGCCTTTTTCCTGGTGTTTTCCATTATTGAGGATACCGGATATCTCCCAAGGCTTAGCCTGCTGCTTGACAGCCTGTTCAAAAAAATTGGGCTCAGCGGAAGGGCAGTAATACCAATGGTGCTTGGGTTCGGCTGTTCAACAATGGCCACTATGGTCACAAGAACCCTTGAGACAAAAAGGGAAAGGCTAATTGCGAACATCCTGCTGGCACTTGCAATTCCCTGCTCGGCACAGCTGGGCATTATCCTTTCAATCCTTTCAGGAAACCCGAATGCTCTGTTCGTCTGGGCAGTTGTCATAGTGCTTGAATTTATCCTGATAGGTTATCTGGCTTCAAGAATCCTGCCAGGGGAAGCCCCCACATTCATACTTGAGATGCCTCCTCTAAGGAAGCCGAAACTTTCGAATATACTGGTAAAAACTTACTCAAGGATGCACTGGTACTTCCTGGAAGTTCTGCCTCTCTTTGTTGTGGCAAGCGTCCTGATCTGGATCGGAAGATTGACAGGAATTTTTGATCTTGCCTTAAAAATAATGGAATACCCGACAGTCTGGATTGGCCTGCCTCCAAATGCAGCTGATGTTTTCCTCTTCGGCTTCTTCAGGAGAGATTTCGGGGCAGCCGGACTTTACGGAATGCATGATTCAGGACTGCTGACAGGTTTGCAGCTTTTAGTTGCAGCCGTCACTCTGACTCTCTTTATGCCCTGCATTGCCCAGTTCATGATGACAGTAAAAGAAAGGGGGTTGAAAACAGCCCTCGTAATCTCTGGATTCATTTTCCCATTTGCATTCCTCTCAGGCTTTGTCGTGAATAATTTACTGATAGCGCTGGGGGTGAGCCTGTGAAATGCCCCCTCTGCGGAAATGAATTTGAGAAAGCTGACGAAACGAAATGCACCGGCTGCGGAAAACTGAACAATTGCAACAAGCAGTGCTGTCCTAATTGTGGGTACGAACTTGTAAAAGAAGCAAAAATAATAGAATCCATAAGGAAGTTTTTCAAATGGTAACAGAAAACTCACAGAATTCACAGATTAATCTTCAAACCACTCCCCTATGCTCAATGGAACCTAAAAAGCCCGGAAAAATCTCCCATCTTGAAACAAAGAATCCGGGAATCTTACAGAAACTAATTGCTATGGGTATACTTCCAGGCATGCCTGTTACCCTGCTCAGGAAATCTCAAACATACCTTTTTGAGGTAGATCAGACCCGCTATGCTGTGGACAGGGAAATAGCAAACCACATCTATGTAAAATATTGATTTGTCGCTGATTTGTCACCAATAAAAGGCAAAATACGACCTCGAAGAGCAGGCCTGTCTGTCTCTTCTATTCAAAAAACCTGCAAAAAATAAGGAAAATAGGAAATTAAAAGGAGAACTAAAAAAGAAATAAAAATCTGCAAAAGCATTCATTTACGTTCTCCAAGAAAGACCATCATTCCTGCAGGTGAAGCTTTTTTATAGATTTCTTCCAGCACTTCAAGCAAATCCTCTTCACTGCGCCAGAAGGGAAATTTTCCAAGCCTTTTTGGAAGGACTGCTGGGGCTGGAGGGATATGAGCTTCGAGAGAGGAACTTTTTTCCTCTTCAGGTTTTTCAGTAAGCTTCCCCCAGAAAGTTTCTGGATCAAGGGGGAGTGGCTCCCGGGAAAAAGGAGTTATTTCCTCTTCGGTTTCAACTTCACTTTCTGTTCCGATCTCTACATCAGGCCCTTCAGGAAAGTTTCTGGATTCTGCCACAAGGCTCAGTTTTTCCGGGCCTGAGCTTTTTCCCAGAATGGACATAAAATCTTCTATATCCACACCCCTTAGCTTAAATATAAGGAATGGGTCCCTGTCGAATTCTTCCCCTAGCAGGTAGTAGACGGCTGCAATATGCTTACAGGGATTTGACCAGTCCGGGCAGGAGCAGTCAGTTTCAAGGTCGTCGAGCTTTTCAGGGAAAAGGGAGAGTCCTATTTCCCTGAATGCGGAGTCAATATCTTCAGGCATCTCGCCTGCAAGGAGCTTTGCTGCAAAGATAGGCTTCAAAGCAAGTCTTTCTGCAAGGAGTTCCCATTCGGAACCTGTCAGGGTACGGACTTTGATTGTTACTGAATAGGGCTTGGGACTTGAGCCCTGAACTTTTGCTCTTACAAGCCCGGCTTCTATTTTAATGGAGGTTACCTGGCCTTTACGGGCATAACTTTTTCCGCGGGTTAACCTGGTCCCTATGTTAAAGCTTTCAAGGGTCTTGATCCAGCGTTTTGCCCACCAGCTCTGGGCAAAGCTTCCACGTTTGGATTTTGCTTTGATTCCCCCTTTGACTTCAATCGGCTTTGTGGGCTCATAATGACCATATCCATCCCAGTAAGCTGTCATTTTATTCACCTACCGCTTCTTCTCGAAGAGCAAGAAGATCCTTCAACTCCTCGTTGGAAAGTTCTGTCAGCCAATCTTCACCTGTGCCGACAACGTTCTCTGCAACCTGCACTTTACGCTCTATTATTTCATCGATTTTTTCTTCCAGCGTGCCCGCGCAGATAAACTTGTGGACCTCCACATTTTTAGTCTGCCCTATACGAAATGCCCTATCGGTTGCCTGATTTTCAACAGCCGGGTTCCACCAGCGGTCGAAATGAAAAACGTGATTGGCTCCTGTAAGGTTAAGCCCTGTGCCTCCGGCTTTGAGGGAAAGGACAAAGATAGGGAGGTACTCTTTTCCCTCCTGGAAGCGCTCAAGCATCCGGTCCCGCTGCTTTCTTGGAACCCCGCCGTGCAGGAAAAGGACTTCACAGCCGAAGCTTTCCTGCAGATGTTCTTTTAGCATTTTCCCCATCTCTGCAAACTGGGTGAAAACAAGGGCTTTTTCGTCGTTTTCCAGAATCACATCCATCATTTCGGTAAGCCTTGCAAGTTTTCCTGACCTTCCGGGAATTCCTGAGTTATCTTTCAAAAATTGTGCTGGATGGTTACAGACCTGCTTGAGCCTGGAAAGGGCGGATAGGATTATACCTCTTCTCTGGATGCCTTCTTCAGCTTCTTCCATCGCCTCTTCGATATCTTCGAGGACGGCAGCATAGAGTGAAGCCTGTTCTTTTGTCAGTGTGCAATAAGTTTTCATCTCCATTTTTTCCGGCAGGTCAGAGATAATCGAAGTATCGGTCTTCAAGCGGCGCAGGATGAAAGGTCCTGTAATTTCTTTCAGCTTCCTTGCAGCTTCCTGATCTCTTTCGGCCTGAATGGGAATAAAGAAATTCCTCTTAAAACCTGCCTGGCTGCCGAGAAATCCGGGATTTAAAAACTCCATAATGGACCACAGGTCACCTACATTATTTTCAACCGGAGTACCTGTTAGGGCTATGCGGTAATCGGCTTCAAGAGCCCTGGCTGCCTTTGCCTGTTTAGTTTCCGGGTTTTTTATATTCTGGGCTTCGTCAAGTACCACTCCACCCCAGGGAACCCCTTTTAAAAACTTAGCATCCCTCTGCAAAAGCCCATAGCTTGAGATAACAACAGCATGACTCATGGCTTCTTTTTTGAATTCCTCTTCTTTTTTCCGGCTGATGCCGTGATGGACCATTACCGAAAGTTCAGGAGTAAAGCGAGAAGCCTCTTTTTTCCAGTTATTGATAACAGAAGTCGGACAGACCAGAAGAACCGGTTTTGGGGTTTTAATTGGTATTGCATCTTTAAGTCCGGCAACTTTTTCTTCAACCTGTTCCAGGTCATGCTGGATAAGAGCAAGAGTCTGGACGGTTTTACCAAGCCCCATGTCGTCTGCAAGGCAGGCTCCTATGCCCCACTGCCTCAAAAAAGCAAGCCAGGAGTACCCGCGGAACTGGTAAGGCCTAAGGGTTCCTGAAAAACCTTCTGGAGCAGGAAGTTCTTCAAATCCGGTTTTGTCTTTTAAGCGGCTGATTAATTCTTCAATCCAGCCGGCTGCACTGAGCCCTTCAATTTCCACACCATCAGCTTTTTCGGAAGCGCCCACAGCCAGCTTTATGACGTCTCTCAGACTTGCTTCTCCATGAGGGTTCTTCTTCCAGAACTCAAGAGCAGCCCGGATTTCCGCATCATTTACCTCCACCCATTGCCCCCGGACCTTTACAAGCGGAGCTTTGAGCTTTGCAAGAGCCTGCAATTCTTTAATTGTGAGTGCCCTGTCCCCAAGGGCAATTTCCCAGTCAAAACTGACGATTTTGTCGAGAGTAAGCCCGTTTCCGGCATGTAACTTCTTGCCCTTAACTTTTGCCTGGGCTTTTAAGTGAGTTTTTGTACCTTTACGAGTCCACCATCCAGGGAGAAGCAACCCAAATCCGGCCTGGCTTAAATTCGCTGCACTTTCAGTAAGGAAGCGGTAAGCCTCTTTAGTATCAAGGGAATATCCTGAGGGGTTGGGAGCTTCCAGGCTGGAAGCAATTCCTGCGCTGATACCCGCAGCCTGACCTAGGGAAGACAACAGAAATTGGCGAATGTTTTTCACATCATATCTTTTCAAAGGGCTGCCCTTTTTTGGCTTCCATGCTTCTTTTACAGGAATCAAGAGGCTTGGATCTTCATAAGACTGGAGAAGGTAGCGGACGTACCAGAGTCCTTCTGGAACTTCTATATCAGCTATCCCTTCCTTGCCTTTTTTAGTATCCCTTCTCCCATCGTCATTTCCATCATCAGTTTCTTCGATTTCTTCTTCTTCAGCTGGTTCTTCCAGCCGGAAACAGAACCTGAAAGGTGAAGTAGTAAGTATTGTGAGGGGGCGCTGCCATTCACGGGTTCGAGCCTCAAGCTGGATAAGTTCCGTATCGTCTCCATAGATCAGCCCTTCCGGGCTTTTCAGAGCAGAAACCCAGGCATCATGGACGCTGTCGAAGGATTTTCTTTTGCGTGTCTCTTTTGCAAGCTCTTTTTCCCCCACCTCAGATCGGACTATCCAATCAAGAGAGTCTTCAATAAACTGCCTTGCTGCTAAAGCTGCAGGAATTTCCGGCGGCACGGCAGAGGCTTCAGGAGCAAGAGCCCTTGCAGCGGGGGGCATTTGTTTTGCAAGTTTTGCCAGCTCTCCTGCATCTTCTCCGGAAAATACGGGTTCCCAGAAAGCCCTGTACTCTCCTTCATCCTCCCTGACACCAGGCAGGTATTTCTGTCCTGCTACCAGCGAACCTGCAAATTTCAGGGCATCTGCCCACCAGAGAAGGTCGTTTCCCGAGATTATGCCTGGAGCCAGAACCCGCTTCCCCATGCAGGCGCAGAGAAGAACAATAGCTTCTTCAGTTTCCAGAGGATATGCATGAACAGTCCAGGGAGCCAGTGCAGGTTCTGCTTTCAAATCAGGGATTTCAGCAACCAGAGGGCTGGAAGGAACCGGATTCCCGCCTATCGTCGGTATCCAGACGTTAATTTTCTCTGTCTTTTTCCGGTCAGCACTGCCCAGCAACAACTCAAGGGCAGAAGACAGGTTTTCCAAACCCGAATCATAAGGATAAGGCTTTGCCGCCTGATTTTTAGGCTTTCTCCCCCGCCGAACAACCGGAATTTCCTTTTCAACCGGGCTTTCGCCCCATAAGAAGAACTGCTTTCCGACTCTTCCCGCATGAAGAATTATCATATATTTGTATAAAGAAGGAAGATATATTAAAAATGATATGAGGAAAGCCGTTTCAAAGCTCCGATTCTACAATCGGTATTCCGGAAAAGTTCCAGCTTATTATTGATGAACCTCTTTTGTCTGATTTTTGAAATTGAAAGATTTCAGTAGTGTAATATAGGACATGTTGAAAAATACTTCATTCAATAGGTCGGAAGTTAGGTTGATCGGAAAACTGGCCTGTGGAGAACGCTAAATGTCTTTTGGAGAGGAAAGGGTATTTGTTGATAGGGAGCCCTGTATTCAGGCTTTCAGAGAAAATATTCATAATTCGGGAAATCGAGAATACAACGTATTATTTTACTACGGAATCGCCGGAATAGGGAAAAGCAGGTTACAGGAAGAATTACAAAGGATACTGAACGAAAAGTACCCTGAAACACTCTGGGCAGCTATTGATTTGAATACAAAAACATACAGAGAAGTAGGTACTTTTTTAATTATCCTGAGAAACAAGATTCAGGAAAAATGCAAAGCTAGGTTTTACCTATTCAATACTGCTCATGCAATATACTGGAAAAAACTCCACCCTGAAATTCCTTTACAGAAAGAAAATTATCCCTTGCTTAAAGAAGAGGGATTTTTTTGCAAGATAATAGATGTCCTTAATGATATTAGACCTGGACCTTTAGCACCGATACCTGTAAAACGTATATTTGATAGTATAAACAATGCTCCATACAACATAAAGAGATTTTTTAAGGAACAGGCTATAGACATAGATGTACTTAGAGCTATGGAAGTACATGAAATTGAAAAATTATTGCCTGGCTTTTTTGCTGCTGAGTTTACAAGTTATTTAGGCACGGATTCAAAAGCCTGTATTTTTATTGATACTTACGAAGCTCTCTGGGAAGATCTGAGGAATAAAGGCAGTTTTCATGAAAAAGATGAATGGATAAGGGATTCCCTTATTCCAAACATGCCTGGGGTTTCATGGGTAATCTGTGGAAGAGAAAAGCTACTATGGGATTCTGAATGCAGTCTCGATTGTGAAATGGAACTTGAACAACACCCTGTAGATGAACTCCCAAGAAGATATTGTACAAAATTTTTAGTAAATTGCGGTATCAAAAATAAGGATACCAGAAATGTAATTATCAAAGCCAGTGAAGGAGTTCCTTACTACCTTAACCTATCTGTTGATACTTTTGAAAAGATAAACAAGAAAAGGCAGCCCATTCCTGAAGATTTCAGCAAAACACAGCCAAAGATCTTCGACAAATTTGTGAAATACCTTGAAGGCAACGAAATTCGAGCTTTAAAGGTGTTATCAGCACCTAATTTTTGGGATCGAAACCTATTTGAAATTTTGATGAAAAAGTTTGATACAGGATTTCCAGCCGGTGCATTTTCAGAACTCATTAAGTTTTCTTTTATCAAAATCGACTCCAATGGGAAATATTCAATTCACCAGTTAATGAGAAAAAGCCTCCGAGAAAACCAAGATTCTACTGATAGAATAAATATTCATCAGTTTTTGCTTGATTACTACAGTGACAAAATAGAAGATCTCGACATTAAGACGATAACCCCAGAACACGAATTAGCCCTTATTGAATCCTTCTATCATGCAAAAGAGGCACTTGAAGCAGGAGAATTGTACAAATGGTTTACTTCTGTATCTGATCCTTTCAACAGAGCAGCATTCTGGCAATTAATTACCCCTATGTATGAAGAAATGCTGCAAATTCTTGAAGCAAAACTCGGTCTGCAACACCCATACGTTGCAACAACACTAAACAATCTCGCAGGACTCTATCGTCAGATGGGAGAGTACGAAAAAGCACTACCACTTTATAATAGGGCACTTGACATCCGTGAAAATCTTTTGGGTCCACAACATCCAGATGTTGCAACAAGCCTAGATAATCTCGCGGTACTCTATAAAGATATGGGAGATTACATAAAAGCAGTACCACTTTCTGGACGGGCACTTGAAATCTACGAAAAAGTATTTGGTCAGCAACATCCAGATGTTGCAATAACCCTAGATAATCTCGCAGGGATTTATGAAAATATAGGAGATTACGAAAAGGCACTTCCACTTTATAAAAGGGCAATTGAAATAAAAGAAAAGCTTCTGGGTCCAGAACATCCAGATGTTGCAACAAGCCTAGATAATCTCGCAGTACTCTATAAAGATATGGGAGATTACAAAAATGCAATATCACTTTCTGAACGGGCACTTGAAACATATGAAAAAGTATTTGGTCAGCAACATCCAGATGTTGCAATAACCCTAAGCAACCTCTCAGAATTCTATCGTCAGATGGGAGATTACGAAATAGCACTTTCGCTTTCTCAAAGAGCACTTGAGATTAGTGAAAAAGTGTTCGGACCAGAACATCCAGATGTTGCAGCAACACTAAACACTCTCGCAGTACTCTATGAGAATATGAAGGATTATAAAAAAGCACTCCCTTATTCTCAACGAGCACTCGAAATATATGAAGGTACTCTAGTCGCACATCATCCAGATATCGCAAAAGCCCTAAACAGTCTTGCATTACTATACAGTCATATGGGAGATTGTGAAAGAGCATTACCACTTTTCGAAAGGTCACTTGATATTCGTGAAAATATTCTGGGTCAACAACATCCAGCTGTTGCAAGAGCCACAAATAATTTAGCAGAACTCTATAAAGCTATGGGAGATTACGAAAAAGCTCTTCCGCTTTACAAACAGGCACTTGAAATATATGAAAAGGTTCTGGGTCCACAACACCCTGATGTTGCAAAAATTCTGAACAATCTTGCAGTACTCTATTATCGTATTGGAGAGTACGAAAAAGTACTACCACTTTATCAAAGAGCACTGGAAATAGTTGAAAATAAGTTGGGACAAAATCACCCCACTACAGTAACAATAAAAAATAATTATAACTGGCTTTTTTTAAAGATGAGTGAAAATGAAGGGAAATGATTTTTAAAACTTCATATACAGTATTCAGATCTCTTCTTCAAACTTACATCTCTCATTAAAAAGCCCATCTAACAAAATGTATCAGTTTTATTCCCTTACATGCCTGACAATATGCCCGCTTTCAGGAATAATAATTTTTGAAATAGCAAGTTTCACTGCGTTAGGGGAACCTGGGAGGCAGAACACCGCTTTTCCTTTAATCACGCCTGCTGAAGCTCTGGTAAGGATTACAGATGTTCCAATCTCTTCAAGGCTTTTGTATCTGAAAAGTTCTCCGAAACCTGGGATTTCTTTTTCAAAAAGTGGAGTTATAGACTCGATTGTTATGTCTTTTGGGGCAAGTCCCGTGCCTCCGCTTGTGAGTATAATATCTGCGGAACTGTCAAGAGCGGCGAAAACTGCCTCTGTAATTGAGGTTTTTTCGTCGGAAACCAGCCTGTAGAAAGAAACTTTATGTCCAGCAGCTTCAAGAAGGTCTTTCATGGCTTTTCCTGAAAGGTCTTCAGCTTCTTCGGGTGAGGCAGGATTTCCGTATTTTTCATACCTTGAGGTTGAAATTGTGATTAAGGCAAAAGAAAAGGATTTCTTGGCTTCTTTTTTATGAATTTCCGGTGTGGATTCTTTCATGAAGGCAGCACTCTCCATTATATTTTTTTCAGCTTTATTCTCTTATTAGGATTCTTTATTCTTCGATTTAGATTCCCAATTATGGCTTCTTTTACTCAAATTCCTATTTGCGGTTTCTTTTATTCAGATTCCTGATTATAGTTCCTGTTATCCAGATTCCTGTTATCCGGCTTCCTCTTTACTTTTACTTGCTTGCCTATGTTTTAATAGCTTATCAGCCAATGCTCAAATATGCTTATACTTGCAGCGGATATAGGAACAGGAACACAGGATATTCTGCTCTTTAATTCTGAAAAAGAAGTGGAAAATAGCCTGATTATGGTCATGCCTGCTCCTACCCAGATAATTGCGAAAAAGGTGCGTAAAGCGACCAAAAAAGGGAAACCAATCGTGCTTACCGGAAACATAATGGGAGGAGGGCCTTCAACATTTGCCATCAGGAATCATCTAAAGGCAGGTTTTCCGGTGTATGCTACCGAACAGGCTGCTCTGACCATAAACGATAATATTGAAAAAGTTAAGGCTTTCGGGATTCGAATAGTATCAGAAGAGGAAGCAAAAAGAGTTGTATCCGAAGAAAATGCTCTGGAAATTGTTATGCAGGACTTCGATCCTGAATCAATTTCAGCTGCATTTTCAGTCTTTGAGGTTCAGATGCCGGAAAATTATGCTGTGGCAGTACAGGACCACGGGAATGCCCCTGAAAAGAGCAACAGGATTTACCGTTTTGAACTCCTCAGAGGACTCATTGAGAAGGGGGGAGAACTTGAAAATTTTGTTTTCAAGCCTGAAGAAATTCCTGAATCCTTCACGCGAATGAAAGCTCAGGCGGATTCTCTTCTCAGAGCTGCAGGGAAAAGTAAAACGAGGGCGGTTTTCATGGATACCGGGCCTGCAGCTATCTTTGGAGCGCTTACCGATCCTGCGGCTGTGCAGCCTTCTATAGTGGTTAATATTGGAAACGGGCATACGCTGGGAGCACTTGTGAATGAAGACAGGATCACGGCGGTTTTTGAGCACCACACTTCTCTCATGAATCCCGAAAAGCTTCAGGATTATATCATTAGGCTTGCCGATGGAAACCTTGGTTTTGAAGAGGTTTTCGAAGACGAGGGGCATGGGGCTTACATAAAGGAAGCCCCGGGATTTGATCAGGTTCGCTCTATAATGGTCACAGGTCCGAAAAGAGAAATGCTTGAAAAGCTTTCGAATTCTGAGACCGGTAAAGAAGGCTCAGGAGGAATTCATCCAGACATATCAGAAAAGCTTCACTTTGCCGCACCTTTCGGAAGTATGATGCTTTCAGGCTGTTTTGGGCTTCTTGCAGGATTTTTTGAAAAATATCCCGAAACATCAATAAACCTTATAAACCACTAAGTAGTAGGGAGTAAGTCACTTAAGCCCGGAATATATAAATTTTCAGGGGTTATAAAGTTTAATTCCGGAATCCCTGCCAGAGGACCCGGAAATGCAGAAGCTGCCTGCTGAAGTCCACCAGGGCGGGTTTACAGATAAATGTAAATACAGGCAGGTATCTCTATATGCACATATCTCATACTGAATGGTTTGCTAAACGATTTTTTGCGAACGTGATGCAAACATTTATATGCGGAAACAAATCCGTTACAAGAAATTTCTATTAGTTACAGGAAATTTCTATTAAGATCATTATCTTTCAGGAGAATCAAGCTTATGGTACGAAAGCCAGGAAGTATGTACAGAAACGTAAGGCAGCGCTCATTTACCAGAAGGAAATACATGGGCGGTGTTCCAGGAAGCCAGGTTATTCACTATGACATGGGAGACAAGGCAAATAACACCTTCCCAATCAAAGTTTCCCTCCTTGTAGAAGAAAAATGCCAGATAAGGCATGTTGCTCTTGAAGCAGCCCGTATTACAGCAAACAGGCACCTTATTGCAGATGCAGGAAAGATGGGCTTTTACATGAAGCTCCGTGTCTATCCTCACGAGGTACTCAGGGAAAACAAGCAGGCAACCGGAGCAGGTGCAGACCGTGTATCCAGTGGAATGCGCAGGGCTTTTGGGAAGAATGTAGGTACTGCAGCCAGGGTATACCCAATGCAGAAGATCTTCACAGTAGCTGTTGAAAAACAGAACTTCGAAGCCGCAAAGAAAGCTCTATGGCATGCAGGACAGAAGCTGCCTACCCCTTGCAGAATCGTTGTCGATCAAGGGGCAGAGCTCGTACAGTAATCAGTTAATTAATCAAAAGGGAGTATAATAATGTACGATTACGATGAGCTTTTAAACCGTGCAATGGCAAAAATGCCTGACACCGAGACTACGGACGCTCGATTCGTAATCCCTGAACCCCGACTCTTTTCCGAAGGTAAAGCCACAATTCTGGAAAACTTTGGAAATATTGCAGATGTCCTTAACCGGGACCCTGACCACCTGATGAAATATCTCACTAGGGAACTGGGAACTGCAGGGAAGATAGAAGGCACACGTGCAGTCTTCCAGGGAAGGTTTACGAGAGCTCAGATTGCCGATAACATTCAGGCCTATGTTGACGAATACGTCATGTGTTCGGAATGCGAACGCCCGGACACCCAGCTTGTAAGGGTGGAGAGGGTGCTTGTCCTGAAGTGTTCTGCTTGCGGAGCTCACAGACCTGTCAAAAAGAGAAAGGTTAGTAATGTGGTTGTCAGGGATGCCATCGAAGAAGGCGGAACCTATGAACTCCGGATCGATGCTGTCGGGTCCAAAGGTGACGGGATAGCAAAGATAGACAAGTATACGGTTTTCGTGCCCGGAGCCTCAAAAGGCGACGTGGTCAAAGTAAAAATAAAGAAGATCAGCGGAAACCTTGCCTTCTCAGAGAGGGCATGAGGTTTAGCTTTTTAGCTTCATTAAGTCAGTCCAGGCCGATTATTTTTTCAATTCTTTTTTCGTGCCCGGACAACTTAAACCCTTATTTTCAGAGATTATCTGTATTCAGAAATTAAAATCTCGCATTCTGCATTGAGTCCTTTTTAAGTTTTCAAATGATATTTTCCCTTATTTTAAAATAGAGATCTTATGGAGCTCAGCCTCTGGAAAACCAGGGACGATTTTAAATATCTGTCAGTCAACCACAATAATAAATCAGGAAACAAATGAGGAAGAAAAGTGACTTCTGAAAAAAAGAATCTGCCTGAAGCTCCGTCGAAAGAAAGGGAAAAGGACAGGAATATAGAAGTTCTCTCCATGCCCGGAATATCAATAAATCTTCGGCATACAGGGGATAATCTTGAACTTGAAGCAAGCGGAACTCTTAAAGCAGCCTGCAGCCCCATTCTGAAAAAGATTAATTCCCGCCTCCAGGAAGAAAAACCAGCCCTCGTGCTGGAGGATAGAGTCATTGCTTCAGCCTGGCTCCCTCCAATTCCAGGCCCTGTTTTCAAACGCCTTATTTTTGCAGAAATGCAAATAGCTCTGGGAAAATATATTCCTGAAACAGTATCCATTGAACTTACCCGCCAGAACAGTTCAAAGTATCCGCCCGGAACAGTCACAGATGAACTGGATACTGGTACTATTAAAAGAATAATAGATGAAGCCCTTGAACTTGGCACATTCATTATTACATTTACCGAAAATGACCCTCTGCTCAGGGAAGAGGTTTTCGAACTTATTAGCTATGTGGACAAAAAAAGAGCTATAGTGAACTGTTCCACATGGGGCACGGACTTTTCAAAAGAAACTGCCCTTCGCCTGAAAGAAGCAGGACTTCACGCCCTTATGGTCGGCATCTACTCAACTGATCCTGAAAAGCATGATTCCATCCGAAAATCCAGAGGAGCTTACGAAAGAGCAGTTTCTGCCATAAAAATTGCTCTTGAAGCAGGGATTATGGTCGTGATGACAACACATACATCTTCCTCAAACATACAGGAACTTCCAGCTCTCTATGCTCTTGCCTCGGAACTTGGGGTACAGGAATTTTCAGTATGGGAAGCCATGCCTAAAAACAAGAACGAGCCTGCAATTACTGATGAAAACAGAAAAACTATTCTGGAAATGTATCAGAGGATAAATTCAAGTCCAGAGGGTCCCAGAATGTTTTCGAACACTTATTTTGAAGGACAGATGATGGGGGCAATGGCAGGCAGGCGCTGGATGCACGTAACAGCAGATGGAGATGTAAAGCCCAGTCCTTATCCTCCTTTCAGTTTCGGGAATGTAAAAGATGAGCCATTGAAAGAGCTCTGGCAGAAAATCAGGAGTTATACCTATTTCCAGAAGCAAAAATACCTGACTCCTATGCACGATCCTGAGTTTCTGGAATTAGTTGACAGGATACCGGCAGGAGCGAAATTACCTTATCCTTTTGAAAAGGTTTACAGAAAATGAGATTATCTCGTAGTAGAGATTATCTAAGAGCAACATTAAAGTTATTTTTGTAGCTGTTTCTCTCTAATACTTTTTATATTTCTTTTACTTTATCTTTACTCATTCTTAATGAGCCGGTTCCAAACAATATACAAAAGAAGGAAAATAGAATAGCAATAAAATATAAAGTCAATAAGAATTATCTAAAGTGAATGTCAATTTCCGGAACCTACTGCCCGAAGATAAACATTTACATATGAGCAGGTATTTTTAAAGAGAGAATTAGCTGAAATGACATCATAATTCTTTTATCTTCAGCAAGAGAAAGCTGTCTGCCTGAGGTTTTTTCCAGAAAAAGGCAGCAATGAGGGATTTAATGACTAATAAACTTGACCCGTGGAGTTCAAGCGAAATTAATGACTATTCAAAGTTATTCGAAGAATTCGGGATTTCTCCTTTTGATAACGTGCTTCCTGAAATCCCATCTCCTCACATGTATATGCGGAGGAGAGTTATCTTCGGGCACCGTGATTACGAACAGATTGCAGAGGCAATGAGGACAGGTGCCCAATTTTCGGTTATGGACGGCTTTATGCCTTCCGGAAAGGTCCACCTTGGGCACAAAATGGTTATGGACCAGATTATCTGGCACCAGGAGAGGGGAGCTTCTGCCTTTGTAGGGATTGCGGACAGGGAAGCGTTTTCAGTACGCGGATTTTCCTGGCAGAAATGCAGGGAAATCGGGGTAGAAGAATACATTTTAAGCCTTATTGCCCTCGGGTTTAAGCCAGATGGTCTTATTTATTTCCAGTCAGGTTGCGGAAGCGTAAAAGACCTGGCGTTTGAACTCGGAGCCAAAGTCAATTTCTCAGAACTGAGCGCCATATACGGTTTTTCAGGAGAAACAAACCTTTCCCATATGATTAGCGTGGCAACTCAGGCTGCAGACATCCTCCAGCCCCAGTTAGAAGAATTCGGAGGGTCAAAGCCTGTTGTAGTTCCTGTGGGGCCTGACCAGGATCCACATCTCAGGCTGACAAGAGGACTTGCAGGCAAAATGAACATGTTCAGGATCGAGGAAAGAGAAACATCAGAAGGCTGGAAGTACCTCAGCATTCGTGGAAAAGGGGCTCCTAAGGAAGCTTTGCAGGAACTAAAAAAGCGCATTCCTGGAAAAGTAAAGCTCTATGAAGAACATATTGATGTGCTCCAGTCTCCTGATTATGCATTCCTTGAAAGGTTTGGTTTACAAATAAGCCAGCCTGAGAAAAGGAATTACTTTATGACCCAGATCCAGGAAATTGCTAAATTTGCCAATGAGGCTAAGCCACCTGAATTTTCTGAATATGAAAAATATTTCGTTTTCAAAAAAGTCTGGAAAACCACAAGGAAAATTCTTGAAGAACTCGTGGCAGAAGTCGCAGCTGAATTCGGAGGCTATGCTTTCATTCCCCCTGCATCTACTTACCACCGCTTCATGAGCGGGCTTCAGGGAGGAAAAATGTCGAGCAGCATTCCGGACAGTTACATTGCTCTTACTGATGACCCTAAAGAAGGGGCAAAAAAGGTGAAGAGAGCAAAGACAGGAGGCTGTGTTACCCTTGAAGAGCAGAAAAAACTGGGCGGAAAACCCGATGAATGTTCTGTCTTTGAACTTATGCTTTTCCACCTGATAGAAGATGACGAAGAATTGCTTGAAATCAGGCAGGAATGCGTCTGCGGAACAAGAATGTGCGGTTCATGTAAACAGCTTGCAGCAGAAAAAATGTACGAATTCCTTAAAGACCATCAGGAAAAGCGAGAAATTGCAAGGGAACAGCTGGATGAATACAGAATTATCTACAAAAGTTAAATCATCCATAAACTCATCAATATAGTAAACTTATCAAATCTAAATAATTCCTCAAATTTTGCTACACTTTGTAAATTTTATTAAACCAGTCAAATATAAAAAACTTATCAAAGTCCAGTATACTTATCAAATCAATAAGTTTATCGAAATTCAGTAACTGTGTCAAAATTTGTTTCAAACTCTTTATATTTCTCAGGATATGATCATTTATGAGTATTCAGGAAAACCTCACAATTAATGAGAAAAAAGCCTTGCTTGCCCTTGAGGAAATGGGGTCTGCAGCTCCCGAAAAGTTGGAAGAAAAATCAGGGTTGCAGGTAGATGCGGCAATGCAGGCAGCTTTCATGCTTGCGGAGAAAGGATTAGCTTCTGTTTCTGAAAAGGTACTCGAAAGTTACACCCTTACGAAGGAAGGAGAAGAATACACAAAGAAAGGGCTTCCGGAACGTCAGATTGTTGACTCCCTTAAAGCTCCGACTGCCCTTGATGAGTTAAGGAACCGTTTCTCTCCTCAGATGGTAGGAATTGCAACTGGCTGGCTCGTAAAAAAAGGCTGGGCAAAAGTTGAAAACGGAGTAATGGTACCTTCTGAACAGGCTCCTGCCGGAAAAGATGAAGAGGTTCTTGCAGCTTTCACAGGCAAAGCAAAAACTCTTGAAGAGCTTGCAGCCGACGAAGGAACAATAAAAGACCTCCTGAAGCGCAAACTTGTTGTAAAGCATGAGGAAAAATTCAGGACGGTTTCCATTACTGATTCAGGAAACGCTCTTGCCGCCCAGGGGCTTGTTCTTGAAGAAGAGATTGCCCAGATTACATCCGATTTACTTAAGAGTGGGGCATGGAAAGATAAAAAATTCAGGCCTTACAGGCTTGATATAACTCCAAAACCCCTCTACGGGGCCAAAATCCATCCTTACAGGCGTCTTATAGAACAGATGCGCCAGATCTTCCTGGAAATGGGTTTTACCGAGATCAAAGGAGGAATCATCCAGAGCTCCTTCTGGAACTTTGATGCCCTTTTCCAGCCCCAGGACCACCCTGCAAGAGATATGCAGGATACTTTCCATTTAGGCAGCGTCTGCCAGCTTCCTGCTGAATATTCGGGAAAAGTGGCTGCAATGCACGAGTCCGGAGGGGAAATTGATTCCTGCGGGTGGGGAGGGATCTGGGATAGAGAACTTGCTGGACGCAACGTGCTGAGAACCCATACAACTTCCGTCACTATCAAATATCTTGCCGATCACCCCAAACCGCCTGTAAAAGCCTTCTGCATTGATAGGGCTTACCGCAGAGAAACAATTGACCCGACTCATACTCCAGAATTCGAGCAGCTTGAAGGAGTGGTCATGGATAAAGACATGTCCTTTGCAGATCTTTTAGGACTTCTTGCAGAATTTTATCACAGGATGGGATTCGAAGAGATCCGCTTCCGTCCCGGATATTTCCCGTATACCGAACCAAGTGTAGAACCAGAAGTTTATGTTGACGGTCTGGGCTGGGTTGAGCTTGGAGGCGCAGGCGTTTTCAGAAAAGAGGTTACAGAGCCTTTCGGAATCAAAGAACCAGTTCTCGCCTGGGGACTCGGTGTTAGCAGGCTTGCAATGTTGAAACTCGGGCTCAAAGATCTGAGGCTCCTCTACCAGTCTGACATCGACTGGCTTAGAAAAAGCGAAATTTGCAAAATTTAAGGGTTAAGCGCCTGTTTGCAGGCTTACAGGCTCAACTTAAAGCAAGTTGAGTTCTGCCTGTCCAGCATTACAGGCAAATTTTTATTTTTATATCTTTTATTTTTATCCCTTTCTTATTTATTCCTTATACTCAGCACTTCTCAAGTTTTTATTTTCACACCTCTATTTTCACATTTATATCTTTTAAGTTCATTTTTTAGTTTCAAGCCCTTAAAAAAATGCTGCTGTATCTGTATCTGAAAAGTTAGGGCAGGAAAATATCCTTAAATAACGAGAACCCGAATTTTTAATGTCAAACTTCAAACTGAAGCAATGAAAAAAGGGAGAAATCAGCTATGGATGCAGAAAAGTATTGGGATGTTACGGGAAGAGACTGGAGCAGGACATCAATCTTACTTTTTCTATTTGTCGCAGTGACAGGTCTTTCTTCCATTCTTCTCCTTACTGAGCACTGGTATTTCTGGTTCCTGATAGTTGTGGGAAGCCTGGTATTGCTTGTTGTATGGCACACTAAAAATTTTGCATACCGATGCCCGGGTTGTGGACAGATTTTTGAGATTTCGACGATAGATGACCTGCTTGGCCCAAACGGTGTAGATAAAAAATACCTTAAGTGCCCAAAGTGCGGAAAACGTTCCTGGGCTGAGATCCTCAAAATTAAAGAATAGGTTACTCTAGATGGATGAACTATTATCTGAAGAGAAGAATAATACTGTGCTTGTGAAAGAAGCAAAGGAATAGGAGAAAACCTCTGAAAATAAGCAGGACAAAGTTTTCAGTAATAGTCCGCAAGGTATGGAAATCGAACCTGGGAACAGTTCCAACCCTTCAACAGGAGAAAAGCATCCTCTTCTACCGCTCCTTGCTGTTAACTTCATAGGGACTCTTGGGTTCAGTATTGTTCTCCCGTTCCTCGTGTTTCTGGTAGAGAGGTTCGGAGGCAATGCTTTTGTTTACGGGCTGGCAAGTTCCATGTATCCAGCCTTCCAGCTCATAGGCGCTCCAACTCTGGGGAGATGGTCCGACATTTACGGGCGTAAAAAGGTTTTGCTCTTATGCCAGATAGGAACCTTACTCTCATGGATTGTGTTTCTTGGAGCTCTTTTCCTTCCGGTTGTACCGCTTTTTAAAGTTGACTCGGAAATTCTGGGAACTTTTGTCTTTACCGTACCTCTTGCAATGCTCTTTTTTGCCAGAGCTCTTGACGGGTTGACTGGAGGAGATATCTCTGTAGCCAACGCTTATATCGCAGACATCACCCCGGAAAGGCATAGAAACCGAAACTTCGGAAAAATGGCTATTTCTTCAAACCTTGGATTTATAGTTGGGCCTATCTTTGCCGGAATATTGAGCATAACAGAGTATGGAGACGTAGCTCCTGTTCTGGGAGCGATAGTAATTTCCCTTATTGGAATGCTCCTGATCGCATTTTATGTGCCCGAAAGTAAAGAATGTTCTCTTGAAGAAATTGAAGAATTCAAAGAAACTGAAAAAATCAAAGAAACTGAAGAAACCAAAGAAACTGAAGAAATAAAAAAAGTGAGGAAAATTTTTGGTTACGATATAAGAGAATGCAGAACCACTGAAAAAATAAAGAACCCCGATTTCAGGGAAGTTTTGAAGCTTCAACACATTCCTTATATGCTGTGCCTGTATTTTCTAATTAATCTCGGGTATAATGTATTCTATACTGCTTTTCCGCTTCACGCAATCGAAGTCCTCGACTGGAGCATTGCAAAAATGGGGCTCTACTTCACAGTTCTGAGTGGACTTATAATAGTTGTACAGAGCACTGTGCTTCCCAGGGTTTCAAGAAAGTATCCGGATGCAGCCCTTATAATCTTTGGAAGCCTGATGCTTGGCACAAACTTTTTGTTGCTTATTTCAGGAGATCTCTTTCTAACCTATCTTGCAACAGGTTTTTTCGCACTTGGGGACGGACTTATGTGGCCTTCCTTTCTCTCCCTTTTATCAAAAATTGCAGGAACAAAGTATCAGGGGACAGTACAGGGATTTGCCGGCAGTTTTTCGGGCCTGGCAAGTATTACAGGGCTGATCCTTGGAGGGCTTTTGTATGAACTACTTTCAGGAAGCGCTTTTTTAGTTGCAGGCCTGGTAATCTACATTGTTTTTTTGCTGGATTTCAAGCTCAGAAACTTTGAAAAAGAGATCAAAAACTGAATCCGGGGAGAAATTGGGAGGAAAATATATCCCCTAAATCTCGTGGTTTCAAAGTGTTTTTTAAAGTGTTTTCAGGTATTCTACTATATCATTCAAGTCTTTATCAGACATCTTCATCTGGCATGGTCAGATCAAGCGGCTCTCCAGCAGAGTCAATACCTTCTCTAATAGCCCTTTTGATAGTGTCCTTTGTATAAGTCGGATGCTCTTCTCCTTCTCCCCGCTCACCAGAAGTAAAGGTTTCAATGACGAATGTCAGAAGGAGCTTCATCGCCCATCATTACAGGGTATCCTCCTTTTCCATCATCAGTTCCGTGACAGTTGACACAACTTCTTCCATGTACGTAAAGCCAGTGCTGGCCGTACTCTGTTTCTATCTTCTGTCCACTCTCATTGTATCACGTATCATAAATCATCTCCCATTTGACTAAAGTTCTCCTGGCCATTGGACAGACACATCCCTCCCGGATACCTCTTCCTATAATTACGATCACGAGCAGGATGGTAAGGATTAAGCTCTTCTTTTTCTCCGCATCTGCTATATTGTACCTCCTTTTAGATTGAATGTGGTTTAGAGAATTCATTGAGCAAAGAAATATATCCCTAAAATATAAGTTGAAAATAAAAAGTTGAAAAGCCACCGAATAAAATCAATTTCCATGCTATGGCTTTTTAACTTATTTTTTCTTTTTTCCTCTAAATCTTGATATAAATCTAATTCCTGCAGAAGCCAGTGCGACTAAAGCCAATATTTTTTTGATACTCCCAATCCACAACATGATTCATCACCCCATCTTCAAAGTTTTCGCATTTATAGCTACAATTACTGTACTCAGACTCATGAGAACTGCCCCCATAGCAGGGCTCAGTAAAATTCCGTATCCATAGAGTACCCCCGCAGCAAGTGGAATTGCAAAAACGTTATACCCGGTTGCCCAGAGAAGGTTCTGATACATTTTAGAGTAAGTACTCTTTGAAAGCCTGATGATATTGAGAACATCTCCAGGATCGTTCTTTACCAGTATAATGTCTGCAGTTTCGATCGCAACATCCGTACCTGCCCCTATGGCAATCCCTACATCAGCCTGGGCAAGGGCAGGCGCATCATTAACTCCGTCCCCTACCATCCCTGTAGGATACTGCTTCTGGATTTCTTTGACCTTTTCTGCCTTTTCATGAGGTAGGACTTCTGCGAAGTAATCATCAAGCTCCAGTTCACTGGCTACCCAGGCAGCCACATAACGGTTATCCCCTGTGAGCATGAAACACTTTATTCCCATACCTCTAAGCTTTGAGATAGCTTCTCTGGACTCCTTCCTGACAATGTCGGCAAGGGCAAGGGCTCCAATTGGTCTGTCCCCTTCAAGCAGGAACACAACGGTTTTTCCCTGTGCTTTGATTTCCTCAATCTTTTCATCTTTCAGAACAATTCCTTTTTCTTCAAGGTAACCAGGACTTACCACAAGGAACTTTTTTCCTTCAACCAGGCCTTCAACTCCCTTTCCGGGAATAGAACTGAATTCCTCTACAGAGCGGATCTTCATCCCTTTCTCCTTCGCACTTTCCAGAATTCCTGTTGCTATTGGATGCTCCGAACTGGCTTCCAGAGAAGCTGCCAGACTTAGAATAGTGTCGCCTTCGGTTTCGTCTTCTGAGAGCGAAACTATGTCTGTGATCCCGAACCTTCCTTCCGTAAGAGTGCCTGTTTTGTCAAAGATAAGAGCCTGAAGGTTGCGTGCTTTTTCAAATGCCTGACGATCCCTGATCAAAAGCCCTGATTTTGCAGCAATTGATGTTGAAACCGCAACCACAAGAGGAATTGCAAGCCCAAGGGCATGAGGACATGTAATCACCATCACAGTTACTGCCCTTTCCAGGGCAAAGACAAGCTGCTGGCCGAAGAGAATCCAGAGAGTAAAAGTGAGAGTTCCAACCGTCAGGGCTATTATTGTGAGGTACATTGCAGCCCTGTTCGCCAGATCCTGAGTTTTTGATTTACTCTCCTGGGCGGTTTTGACGAGCTCGACAACCTGATTGAGATAAGTGTCCTTTCCTGTTTTTTCCACCTTAACAACAAACGCTGCCTCTCCGTTTATTGAACCGCCAATAACCTCACTTCCTGGCTTTTTACTTACAGGTTTAGACTCCCCTGTAAGCATTGATTCGTTGACGCTGCTCGTCCCTTCTACAACCGTGCCGTCAACTGGCACTTTTTCCCCAGGCTTGATTAAAACCTCGTCCGCGATTTTTATCTGGTCAATAGCCACGTCAACAGTTTCTCCATTTTTCTTCAGGTGAGCTACCGACGGCATGATCTTTACCAGCTCTTCAAGGGCTTTTGAAGCTCCCATTACCGAACGCATCTCCAGCCAGTGCCCGAGCAGCATTACATCTATAAGCGTCACCAGTTCCCAGAAAAATACCTCTCCGTGAAGCCCGAAAACCACAGCAGAGCTGTAAAAATAAGCCACACTTATAGCAACGGCTATAAGGGTCATCATTCCGGGTGCTTTCTCCGAAAGCTCTTCTTTTATCCCCTTGAGAAAGGGATATCCTCCATAGAAATAAACAACTGAAGACAGCAAAAAGGTAATGAAGTCCGAATAGGGAATGCGAAGTTCGAAATTAAAAAAATCCTGAATCGTAGGAGATAGCAGCAAAACAGGAAAGGTCAGTATAAGAGAAACAATGAACCTTCTTTTGAAGTCTTCAAGCATATATGTGTGGTGATTGCTGTGGTCTTTTCTCCCGGCCAGTTCGTGACTTTCATGTTTCATCCCTTCGTGTTTCATTCCTTCCTGTTTGTTGTGCTTCATCCCTTCGTGCTGCTCATGTTTAATTATGTCGCGTTTCTCGTGTTTCACTCTCTCATCACGGCCGTTGTCCAGCGATTTCTCTTCGGTGCGCATCGTTTGCTCTTCGGGATTACCTCCATGCACCAAATTCCCAGCAGGCTCATGCCCTCTCTTCTCGTGCAGTTCGTGGGAATTTTTTGACACTTCATTCTTTGAAGAATTTTTTTTATCATCAAGGGGGTGTTCATTTGCTTGAGTTTTAAAACTATGAGTGTCCATTCCCCTTTGTTCAGCCTGCATATCTTCATTACCCCCAATTTTAATATTGCAGATGATATTATAATTCTTAATATATTTGAAAATAAGGGAATAAAATGTTTTGAGCTGAAAAGTGATAAAATTGATCTGAAATCTCTTGAATAAGTTAATAATTTTCAGGCATGCTCAGGTGAATCCTCGGAGATGGATCTATCAGAAAGCTTATTTTTTGTGATAGGTGTTCTGGAATTCGTCGATTCATCGTTTTGACTGCAAATAGGAACATTCAGGGTAAATCTCTAATTGACTGATTCAAAGACTAAGAAAAATAGAGAAGCCTGAGGAAACAGCATATCCTTTAGCCAGGCGTAAAATAAGAGAACTTTAGTTATTTTGCACCTCTAATTCCACGACGCACAATCGTGATTAAAATAAAGAGCAAAATAATGCCAATGACCCCTATGAAAATTGTATACAAAAAGGCCTGATCCGGGGGAATGTGAGTGATGGATCCAAAATCTTCAAACAATGAAGACATAGTTTAAGATATATGCTCAAAAATGATAAACTTATCCGGAGATCTTTAAATTAAAAGAAAGGTTATTAAGTCTATTAAGGTATAATAATCTCAAAATGCAGTATAGAATATGCAGAAATTCTCGTAACCCAATGTACTCAAGAGTTAGGTAAATGTTGAATAGAAAAATTCAACGTAGATTATCACTTAGAATCTCTTTTTATTATATCTCCCTCGCACGTATGACGATTTTGCTTAATTCGCGCAGCCACAGCACCGAACTTGCCACTGCAGCGCAGAGCAGCCAATCGCTGAGACTCAAGTTCACTGTTGAAAATGCCTGTTGGAGAAACGGGATATAAACGACTGCCACCTGCAGGAGAAAAGATAGCAGAACCGCTCCCCACAGCCATTTGTTTGAGAATAACCCGATGAATGCGCTCTGTTTGTCCGAACGTGCGTTGAAAACGACGAAAAGCGAATAGAGAACTACCGTAGTAAAAGCCATTGTCTGCGCATAAGGAAGGCTTCCTGAGCCTTCAATCAGACCCCCAGGTAAACTGAAGTCCAGTATAAACAGCGTTCCAGCTGCCATAATTGCACCTGTAAAGAGATTGCCAGCCCACATACTTCGGGTAATCACGCCTTCCTCCCGTGGGCGCGGTGGTTCTTTCATTAGCCCTTCTTCCGCCGGGTCAACGCCGAGTGCAAGCGCTGGAGGGCCGTCCGTTATAAGATTAATCCACAGGATTTGCGTCGCCAGAAGCGGTAGACCTATCCCATCGCCTTCTGCCATTAGCCCTATCACATCCGCGAGCATGATGCCGAAGAACATAATCATTACTTCCCCAAGATTGGATGAGAGCAAATATCTCAAAAATTTTCGGATATTGGAGAATATTGCACGTCCTTCTTCAACAGCCCCTACAATGGTTGCGAAATTGTCATCTGCAAGCACAACATCAGCTGCCTCTTTGGAAACGTCCGTTCCGGTGATTCCCATTGCCACGCCAATGTCTGCAGTCTTTAAAGCAGGAGCATCATTTACTCCATCTCCTGTCATCGCCACAATCGCGCCGTTTCTTTGCAACGCGTTCACAATCCTCAGTTTATGTTCAGGGTTGACGCGCGCATAAACGGAAACCTCCTGGACCGTCTTATCAAGGATTTCTTCTGGCATTTTCTGAAGTTCAGCGCCTGTGACAACCTTCTCATACTCTGGAATTCCAAGCTCCCTTGCAATTACTGAGGCAGTCTTGGGGTGATCCCCAGTGATCATCATCGGACGGATCCCTGCACTCATAGCGCGTGCGACCGCATCTTTTGCCTCCTTACGCGGCGGATCAATCATCCCAATCAATCCCAGAAAGACGAGGTCTTGCTCAAGAGTCTCGTCCCATTCTTTCTGCTTTAAAGCATCCTTAGGCAGTGTGCGGAAAGCAACTGCAAGAGTTCTTAATGCTTCACCTGCCAGTTCTTCGTTTTTCTTTAAAATCTCTGTTCGCCGTTCCGCAGTAAAAGGTTTGATCTCATCTCCTACAAGTTCCTGCGTACAGCGTGCAAGTAACACATCGGGTGCCCCTTTGGTAAAGGCTAATAGATGTTCTTTTTGTTCAGCGTCGCTGTGGACCGTACTCATCAATTTTCTTTCTGAAGAAAAGGGTACTTCTGCAAGACGTGCCAGCCGTGCATTAAGCGCCTCTCCTTCCAGCCCTGCTTTGCGGGCAGCGACAATTAACGCTCCTTCAGTCGGGTCCCCATATACAGTCCAGCGCCCGTTAAGCTCATGGAGCACTGCATTGTTAGCGCGATCAGCAGCAGCAAGTGCACGTACAAACTCGGACTGGAGCGGGCCTCCAATCTTTCCTCCGTCTTCTCTATGAACTTCCCCTTCAGGAGCATAACCCGTGCCTCCTAAATTGACTCGCCCACTGGCAGTAACAACTGCAAGTACAGTCATTTCGTTTTTCGTGAGAGTACCTGTTTTGTCGGATGCAATGATATTTGCAGAACCGAGAGTTTCAACAGCTTCCAGATGGCGTACAATTGCGTTTTTCCGCGCCATACGCTGCACTCCGAGAGAAAGTACGACTGTTACCACAGCGGGCAAGCTTTCCGGTACTGCCGCTACCGCCAGCGCCACACCTAAAATGAGCACATCAAAAAGAGCTGAAAAACCGTTTACATCTCTAACCAGAAGGACCGTTGTGATCATTACAAGGGCGATGAAAACTACAACGAGCCCAAGTAGTTTGCCAACGTGATGGAGTTCTTTTTGCAGGGGGGTAACTTCTCCTGGCTCTGCTTTGAGCATTCCGGCAATGCGTCCCATTTCGGTCTGCATTCCAGTTGCCGTAACTACTGCACGCCCGTGCCCGTAAACAGCCACTGTACCACTGAAGATCATATTGTCGCGGTCGCCAAGTCCGACCTCTTCTGCAATTGGGAGAGTATCTTTCAAAACCGGCAAACTTTCTCCTGTCAGTGCCGCCTCAGCCATTTGCAGCGCCGTAGACTGAATCATGCGAGCATCTGCCGGGACAGTATTGCCTTCTTCAATGATAATGATGTCACCAGGCACGACTTCAGTTGCAGGCATGCTCTGCCGTGTCCCATCCCGAATAACATTGGCGTGTGCTGCCGACATCTGGCGCAGCGCTGCCATTGCTTCCTCAGCTCGTGCCTGCTGAATATATCCCATAATTGCATTGAGCAGTACGACAGCAAAGATAGCAATCGCTTCGTAAGGCAGTGCCGAATCGCGCTCATGCAGCCATAGTGCTGCCGAAATTAATGTTGCTATAAGCAGCAGGACAACGAGCACATCCTGAAACTGCTCCAAGAATTTTTTCCAGGCAGGTATGGGCTTCTCTTCCATCAGTTCATTCTTGCCGTACCTATCGAGTCGCGTTCGCACTTCCCCTTCGCTTAAACCGCTCTGTGCATCCGTATTGAGCGCTGTTAACACTTCATTAGCCGATTGCTGATAAGGAGTAATCTGATCCGGATAAATGTTTGTGGCGCTCATGGTACTCTCCTGTCCATCAAACGCTGGTGCAGTTTGGTGTTTCAATGAATGCAGGTGTTGCTTCCGCCTCAGAGATATCAATGATAAAAATTTCTTTGACAGCCCTCTAGCCCAGTCCGTTACTACAAGGTCTTTGAGATGAGGTCATCTCTTAAAATCCACTTTTTATCTCTACAACTTATACTATAGTCCTCACATAAATCAGTGACTTTTATAAAATCTGTCTATATTAGCAGGATTCCGGATCAGCAGATTAAATCTTTTAAAGCCCATTTGTTCTCTATCATATAGAAATGAAAGATGCTTCTTCGAGAACCGGTATTAAAAGGTAAAAAATTGCTGGTATCCATTTGCTGCATAAACAGGCACCTTGAGATACAGGAAAGGAGATATGACAGTTAAAAAGTAACAAAATATGTAAAACAACCTAAAATACAGGAAAGGAGATCGTATAGTTGATAATTGGCAAAATACGTAAAAATATTACTAATCAAGGCAAATAAAATTTTAAAATCAGAGAACTAGAAGGTTTGTCAGGAAATTCCTGTTTTTCAACGGTGCATACGGCTTAAAGGCTCGATCGCTATAATCACAATGGTTTGATTATCATACTCTATTCTATAAAGCAGTCTCAAATACCTTGACCTCAACCTGAAAATCTTCTCCTTGCTTTCAATTATTCTTTTTGCTCCATGTGGAACCGGATCAAGGGCAAGTTCTTCAAGAGTTTCTTTTACCCTTAAACGAACAATTTTGTCTGCCGTTTTAATGAAATCTTGAGCGGGAATATCGAGAAAAATTTCAAACATTTCAGAGCCTCATCTCTTCGAGCATTCTAAATGGTACGAGTTTTCCTCTTGATTCGTTTTCAAAACTGTTAAAAACCAGCTCTTTTTCTTCTGCAGTGAGCAGGCTATCTATATCCACCATATGCTCTTTTATTTCCGCAAGTTGTTTTTTAATAAAGTTAAGCTCTTCAAAGATCTTTTTCTCAACTTTTTCTCCATTCACGAAAATCCCTATCTCTATTTATTATCAATCACCATTAAGAATGTTTGTTATCCGATTTTTCACCTAATCCAGTTTATTAATCAATCTAGTTAGCTTATCCTCAATTCGATTCATTGAATCCAGCTTAATTTTCTTTTAATTTGATTATTGACTGATTCCAGTTAAAAATTAAAAATTTAAGGAAAAGGGAGGACGGAAAAAGTCTATTATTCTCCATTTTCAAAAAACTCCCTGATTTCCTCAAGTTTTTCTGGGGGACTTATTAGAAGCAGTATGTCATCCTGACTAAGTTCTGTTTCAGCCCTTAATTCGTACATAAGCCTTTGATTTCTGGAAATTGCAAGAATATTTACTCCATAATTTTTTCGGAGATTTAGATCTCCAAGAGTTTTTCCTGCAGCTTCCGATTGTTTTTCAACTCTGATGCTTTTAATCTCCACATCCGAAAAGTCAAGTGAAAGCTCACAGATGCTTTTGCGGCGCATCTCAGGATTTCGAAACATTCCATAGTGGTCGGCCCGAAGTTGCGCACACATAATTTCGATTTCTTTTGCTGGAACCATGTATTTATTGAGAGCTCTGGAAAAAAGCTCTATGGAACACTCAAATTCATCCGAGATTACCTCGTCAGCCCCCATCGAATAGAAATTCTCAATATTGTTCAGAAAATGAGTTCTTGCAATAACGTGAATATCCGGATTCAGTCTCTTAGAAGCTTCAATGACCCTTGAGGTGCTTATAGGGTCTCCTGCAGTAACCACAATTGATCTGGCAGCTTTGATATTTGCATGCTCAAGCACAGCTTTCTGACCTGCATCTCCGTAGATCATTGGTTCTCCATCTATCTTTCCCTCTCGCACAGTCTCCGGGTTAATTTCGATTATCAGGTAGGGAATAGAAGCTTTTTGGGCGGCAACCCCAATATTTTTTCCACTGACACCGTAGCCTACTATAATCATGTGGTTCTCAGGCTCCTTTTCCTGATCTTCTCTCTGGAAAGTCGTGTATCGGTCATACACGAGTATTTTAGGAAGGGAGAGACTCTGGCTGGAAACTGCAGAGTAACGTCCCAGTTCCATTAAAAAAGGTGTCAATACCATAGAAAGCACAGTAACAGCCAGAAACTCCTGGTAAAGTATTTCGGAAAGAATCCTATTTTCAAAGCCAACTTTCGCGCTGATAAGAGAGAATTCTCCTATTTGCGCCAGAGAAAAACCAACAAGGAGCGTTGTATGAAGAGGAAAACCTATGAGAAAAGTAGTGAGAGAGTTCACAAAGGTTTTCAGGACAAGTACCAGAAGAGTGGCTGCAAGAATAAGAGGAAGATGCGTTATCATCAGGTCAAGATTCAGCAGCATGCCTGTGGAAATAAAAAAAATGCTCATAAACATGTCTCTGAAAGGAATAACATTTCCAAGTGCCTGTGCAGCATACTCGGAGTCCGAGATAATTAGCCCTGCCAGAAATGCTCCGAGAGCAAGAGAAAGACCTGCCGCTGAAGTAATCCAGGCTACTGCAAGGCCTATTACCACTACGCTTAACAGGAAAAGTTCGTTATTACGAGTCTTTGCCACCTGGAACATGAGGAAAGGAACTACATAACGGGCACTTATAAGAGTTAAAAGCACGAGCCCGATTCCCCGAAACAAAAGTTCAAGAAGAGCACTTCCGGCTATCGTCTCTCCTGCAAGAACAGGAGCAAGGATAATTATCAAAACCGCAGCTATGTCCTGGAAAATAAGAATTCCGAGTGCGATTCTCCCGTGAATACTGTAGATTTCCCCTTTCTCCTGAAGTAATTTCAGGACAATCGCAGTGCTACTCAATGCCACAATCAGTCCCATATAAATTGCAGCTTCAGGTGAATAGCCAAGCCACCAGATGAGAAAAGCAACAACCAGAGTCGTAATAAGAACCTGCAGCCCTCCTCCGAGGAGTACGATTCGCCTGAGTTTCAGGAGTTCTCGAAGGGAAAACTCTATCCCAATGGTGAAGAGCAGCAAGATGACTCCCATCTCAGCCAGAAGCTCTATGTTTCCTATATCTCTAATCAGACCAAAACCATAGGGTCCGGCAAGAATACCCGCAAGCAGGAAACCCACTAGTGGAGCTATCTTCAGTCTGGAGAATGTATAGACCACAGGAATAGAAAGACCGAAGATAACTAAAAGGTCGGTTAGAAAATTCGATGTCATCAGTATACATTGAACTGATAAATAATATAAATGTTCATCTATGAAAAAAAATCAAAAAAAGTTTATACTATACTGAAACTCGAAGACGTTCAAAATATTTTTGTGCAATTACTTCCAGACATTTCTCCGTTTTTAGAACGCAAACTGTATAAATAATTTATATATGATAGTTACGTTATTTAACTTATGACTGATAATTTTTTAAGATATATCGAGATTATATTTTGTATTTGTCTCGTAATAATCTTTCTGATTTCCTGTTTCCAGACATCAGCATAAAATAATTTGATCAGAAAGGAGGCAGATGATATTTATTCCTTTTTTATTCCCTTTTCCTTTGCAGTATTGATCCCGAGAATGGCATAGGGAGTGCAGTGTCTTAGAATTGAACTGTATAGCCCTGTAAAAGCTATCAGTGCAACAATCCATTTCCATGGGGACGTTTTTATAAGACCTGTGGCCAGCACGATAATTGCAAGTACCCCATATACGGTCCGGAATACGAGATCAAAACCTCCTACATTTTCTTCCAGAAGCAATTTTTTAAGATGCGTCGGACAAAACCCCCTTATAAACCCTCTTACATACTTATAGATCCCCTCAATATATAGCGTTATTCTGTTTGTATTCTGTTTATGGTCTTGCTTAATTTCACACTCAAAAAGTCCTTCAAAGAAGAACTAAGAAAATCCCCTATGAAATATCAGAAAATTCCTGAAAAATCACAAAATATATAACAAGAAATGAGAAGGTTTCTAACTATGCCCGAAATAAAAATTGACAGGTCTCTCTCATACCTCGAAGGCACACAGAGAGTGTATGACGAAGCCACAACCCTGGAAAAGACCAAGGATCAGGTAAAAAAAATAGGTGTCACCCGAATTGCAGATATTACAAATCTGGACCGGCTTGGAATCCCTATTTTTTCGGCAATCCGTCCCAGCGCTGCAAAAGGAGCAATCAGTATTTATTCCGGTAAGGGCTCAACCGAACAGCGGGCCCGAATTTCGGCAGTAATGGAGAGTTTTGAGCGCTGTCTGGCAGAAAGGCCAGGCGTGAACACAAACGTTGCAGGAACTATTTCAGCTCCGGCTCTTGTGGATTCCTACGCAAGTGCCAGAGAAAGTCAGAATGTGCTTGACCCGAAGGAGTTTCTCCTGGCCCAGCCCTATATCCCCCAGTCTCTTATGGAGTGGGTAGGAGCTTACGATTTAATGAACAAAGAGGAAATTTTCGTAAGCGCAAATGCAGTTTACCATCCATATGACGCGCCCGGGCAGTGCCAGAAGCTTTTCCTGAGCAATACCAACGGGCTGGCGTCTGGAAACGTGCTTGAGGAAGCTATCCTCCATGGGATGCTTGAAGTTATAGAAAGGGATGCAATTAGCATAGCCCAGTTTTCCCGAGATCTTGGAAAAGAGATAGTATTGACTGAAGAAGACGGGTACCTGTACGAGCTAGCCTTAAAGTTCAAAAATGCAGGTATCGAACTGAAGGTCTGGCTTGTCCCCACAGACACGGGAATTCCAACTGTAATTGCAGCAACTGATGACGTAAAACTGAAAGATCCGGCTCTTCTTGTTATGGGAGCAGGCTCTCACCTTAAACCTGAAATTGCAGTTGCAAGAGCAATAACTGAAGCTGCCCAGTCGCGGGTAGTCCAGATCCAGGGAGCAAGAGAAGACACTGACAGGGAAGGCTTTATCCGGAGCGTGGGATACGACCGGATGAAACGCCTGAACGGGTTCTGGTTTGAAGAGGGAGAAAAGATTTCCCTTTCCGATGTTCAGGATTTGTCCAGAAAAAGTCCTGCAGAAAATATCGACGTAATACTCGAAAAGCTCAGAGGTGTTGCCGAAAGAGTGCTTGTAATAGACCTCTCAAGGGAAGAAGTTGCAGTGCCTGTTGTCAGAGTAATAATTCCCGGACTTGAGCTTTTCACTATTGACCGTGACCGCAAAGGAAAAAGACTTACTTGTGGAAAGAAGAAAGAGTTTTCCAGAACTAGAACTGATAAACCATGGAAAAGACAATGAGGGCAAGAGCAGTAATCTTTACCGGAAACAGTATAAGCCATGAGGACGCAAAAAAAATCCTCAGGGCAAATTACCAGCCTCCTGTACGCAGGTTCCAGCTTGAAAAATTCGTCCAGAAAGGGTACAGGATTATAGGAATCATAGACGGTATCTTCTTTGACCGGGCTGCTGTAGGGCACAGAGAGATCATGTCAGCTCTTGATGCAGGAGTAAAAGTTGTCGGAGGCGCCAGCATGGGAGCCCTCAGGGCTTCGGAGCTGGATACCCATGGGATGATAGGAGTAGGAAAGGTTTACGGATGGTACAGAGACGGTGTTATTGAATCCGATGACGAGGTAGCTGTAAGCACAAATCCGGATACTTTCGAGCCCATTTCCGCACCTCTGGTAAATATGAGAGAAACCTTGAAAGCAGCCCATGACTCCGGAATTATAAACGAAAATGAATATCATGACCTCCTGGAACTTGCAATCAATACTTATTACCCGGACAGAAGCTATCTGGGGCTTGTAAAAGAAGGAACCAGGAAAGGCCTGATCCCGGAAGAAAAAGGAAAAAAACTGTTTGATTTTTGTGCCGTTAATGAAGTTGACGTAAAAAGGGAAGATGCAATTCTTGTGCTTGAAACTGTAAAAAAGCTAATTGAAGAAGCCTGAAAATTAAGGTTTCTTTAAATTAGCTACTTTTTTCATGTTTTTAACATTTTATTGTTTTTAACATTTTATTGTTTTTAACGTTCCGAATGTAAAGGCACTAAAAAACGATATTAAAAACAATATTTGAACTGGTGTGGCTCTCAGTTTTCCCAAGCATTATCCTCCAGTTCTTTATTCTGTTTAAAAGTATATGCTTCATTGGTTTTCTAAACAGTTTTTCTGGACAATTGGATGAAAAATATTAATATGATTGCCTGATATTTACATATGGGATAAAGTTCGTGGGATTATAGCATAGAGGTAAAGTTTTCTAAAAACTCCTGGCTGCTACATACATTTCTAAAACGTTAGAAAGCTGCAGGCAAGAGAAAAACAGGTATTGAATTGTTCTTGACAGCGGCAAATCCGAAAACGTAGTCAGGAATGCGAGGTCCCTGTCCTTGTCTTGAAAAGACAATAGAAAGATAAACCCAGAATGTGAGGGAGAAATATGGAAGAGAGCAGTGAGATTACATCTAAACCACGCAGACAAATTTTGATCGCTACCGACGGATCGGAAACCGCAAACGAAGCAGCAGATTTCGGACTAGAAATGGTTGGGTGTAGTGGGGCAAAGGTCTATGCTGTATATGTCATCGATACGACACCTTATCGCTCAGTTCCGCTGGATCAGATATGGTCAAAAGAGGTCCTTAATGAATTCGAGCAAGCGGGGCATGAGGCGACCTCGTATGTAGAGAGAATCGGAAAAGCTGCCGGAGTTGAAGTTGAATCAAGAGTGCTTAAAGGACATCCTGCTGAAAAAATTGTGAATTTTGCAGAAGATAATAATATCGATCTGATTATAGTAGGGTCTCTTGGAAAAGGAGGGTATGAGCGCGTTGTACTTGGAAGCGTATCCGAAAAAGTCCTAAGGCATGCAAAAGTCCCGGTCCTGGTTGTCCGAGAAAGGCATAAAAGTGAGAAAAAGTTGATACAGGAATAATCAATCTTGAATGACAACTTAAATATCTGATTCTGTTTTATATGAAAAAGCGTAAAACCCCTGAGTCTTTAGCTCAGGGGATATAAGCGTCAAATTATTCATGTTCTCTTGTTACTGATTCTGGAAAGTTTCCTGTACTTTGAAGTCTCTATTAATGTTCTATGCTGTCACCACAATGCGAAATTTGATTATCTTTCTGACAATATGTGATTTGAATATGATTTGATTTCGATTTTTTACTGAAATTATTTCGGGTTTGAAATGGTAATTTGAATTTTATTTCTTTGCTTCCTCGAAATTTTTGTCCTTTCGGTGGAAATTATTGGATGAAAATTATTAATATGAATATATAGTTATTCAGATAGGGGATAAAATTCGAGGAATAAGGGTATGGAAAGTAAGCTCTATAGAAATATTCTAATTGCAACCGACGGCTCTGAAAGCTCCAGATTTGCAGCAGATGCCGGGATTGAACTTGCTCTTCTCAGCGGGGCGAGAATCCAGGCAGTGTATGTTATCGATATTTATGCTTATTCTTCGGTACCAAAAGATCTGAAGTGGGAGGAATTAATGCACGCACAGTTCAGAGAGCTGGGCAGCGAAGCTATTTCTTATGTGGAAAATATGGCTAAAGATACAGGGGTAAAGGTTGAGACTGGAATTCTTGAAGGGCACCCTGCAGAAGAAATTCTCGATTTTGCAGAAAAACATGATAGCGATTTGATTGTACTGGGTTCGCTCGGAAAGACAGCTATTGAACGCTTCCTGATCGGCAGCATATCTGAAAAAGTCGTCAGGAATTCAAAAGTTTCGGTCCTTATAGTACGTGCAAAGGGCCTTTGAAATGGATAAATGAATCGATATGGGGACAATATGGAAGAGAGTTACGAGATTAATTACAGGCCAGCCCGACAAATTTTGATCGCTACTGATGGCTCAAATGCCGCCGAAAACGCAGCAGATTTCGGGATAGAAATTGCAGGTTTGAGCGGGGCAAAGGTCTATGCCGTATATGTCATCGATATACGTTTTCTTGACTCAGTTCTGATGGATGAACCGTTCATAAGAGATATGTTCGAGCAGTTTGAGAAAACTGGTCTTGAGGCGACTGCTTATATAGAGAAAACTGCAAAGGATGCCGGACTGGAAGCCGAATCCATACTGCTTAAAGGGAATCCGGCTAAAGAAATTCTTAATTTTGCAGAGAAACAGAAAATTGACATGATTGTCGTAGGCTCTATTGGAAAAAGTGGAGTTGAGCGTTTTACTCTTGGAAGTACATCCGAAAAAGTCGTCAGGCATGCAAAAATTCCGGTCCTTGTGGTACGTGAGATTTTTGATTTTGTCAGGTTCTTTAATCGAAGTCAAAAGAATTTAAAAATCCAGTCTCCTGCCTCAGCTCCTGGCTTACCTGGAAAAGAGAAGTGAAAATCGGAAGTTAAAACAAGGAAGGACTGAAATTTTCAGGTTTCTTCGAGGAAAGATTGCGGAAAGGGTCGTAGATACTGAGTCGAAGTTCGTTTACATATGTGAAGCCCCTGAAAAGCAGGAAATAAAAAAATGTAATCCTCAAATGGGATAACAAAATAATGGGAGAGTGGGATTAACGTTAAGTAAGAGGATGGAAGAAGCGTTAAACGAGCAGATAAACAGGGAAATGTACTCTTCTTATCTCTACCTTGCAATGTCTGCATATAGCTCTTCAATGGGACTACCGGGTTTTGCTCACTGGTTCAGAGTCCAGGTCGAAGAAGAGAACATTCATGCAATGAAGCTTTTTGACTACGTAAATAATCAGGGGGGAATAGTAAGGTTAAAGGAAATCAAAGAACCTCCGATGGAATTCGGAACGCCGATGAAGATGTTCCAGCAGACCTTAAAACATGAACAGTTCATTACACGCTCAATTAATGAACTGGTAAATTTTGCCCGTCAGGAAAAGGACGAGATTACAGCTTCTTTTCTCCAGTGGTACATTGAGGAACAGGTTGAAGAGGAGGAAAACGACAGAGAAATTATTGCCAAACTTAAAAGTTTCGAGGAGAATAAAAATACTCTTGAAGAAATTGATGCAGAACTGGAAAAGAGAGCTCCTCCCAGATAATATTTCAGTGTAAAAGTGAAACAAAAAGCTCCAGTTCCGGAATAAGTTATGAGGCTACAAACCTTTCAGTAAAGGTATTCGGTCAGGTTTTAATATATGGATACTGAAAAGCACACTAAAATGTCAAGCAATCTGGAACTCGATATTGTGAAAAAAAGTTTTGAATGGCTAGCTGCCCAGCAAATAAATTCCGTAAAGGAACTTTCCAGTACATTATCGGCACATGCTCTCTGGAGACTCCCGAATCCTTATATAACTCAATTGATCCTTAAACAGGAAAAAAACGGCTCCTGGAACTTTTCAGTCAGGGACACTGCCAGAGCCTGTTCAGCCCTTTGTACTGAGGGAATTGTATTCATGGCGTCAGAAAGGTGGCTGCTTGCCAGAAGGAGCAAAAGTTCCTGGAATGATAATGTTTACGATACAGCCTATGCCCTTGGAGCTCTTGCAGATATGGGAACTCAGGACAGAAATACATGCAAGTGGTTATACGAACATTATTGCCCTGCCTGGGAACAGGTTGGAACTACTTCCCTTATCATTACAGCCCTTAAAAAACAGGAGAATCTGATCGAAGAAAAGGAGTTTGAATCCTTTATTCGGGAAAGAGCAGAATGGATCCTCTCAAGAAAAGACCTTCTTGGAGGCTGGGAACATATTTCTACCAGCAATCTGGCAATTCAGGCCCTTCTTCTTGCAGGCTTTAAAAATGAGATTGAAGATTCGGTTCACTGGCTTCTTGAAAATGTCCGCACAAGTGGAGCCTGGGGAAATAAAGAAGAAAACGTAAATGCTACTTCATTAACCCTTACAACACTTGGACTTTATGAACAGGCTTGAGAAATAAGTTATTATCTTGTCCTTCAAATAAATAAAAAGAGAATTTGTTTTTTCTCTAGATCCTTCTCATTTTCTAAAACACGAGCAGAAAAACGGCTGCCCTAATAAAGGGTACTTTTTCTTCTTTATCTTTTTATCTTCTTTATTTTCTCTAATTTAAATATATTCTTTTTTCTTTTTATTTATATTATAATTGTTATTTATTTATGGTATCTAAATTCATTTAATCTATTTCTTTTAAATTTTCGTCTGTATCTGTGAAAATAAATTTTTATATGTTCAATATTTCTCTTCTCCATATCTTCCACATAATAAAGCCTTTTGATTCTGTTTTTCATCTAAAAATGCGTATTCCAGTATCTTTATCATATAATTTATACCTATTCTACTAATCGTTATCAAATTCCTCTTCTATTTAGTCTATCCTCTATATCTTATATGTGTTTTTGAATCTTCTATTGAATTAATAATATTAGGAAGTCAATCTTTTTTAGTTTCATGAGCTCCTCTGTATTTTTCGGAAGTTTTGAACGTTTTTTCAGGCACAGAAGAACGAACAATTTTCAATACTGTGAAAAAAATGCGACTCTTGAACTTCTAAAAAGTTCTGTTCTGGTTGCGTTTTCAGGTGCACTGCGAATTCATATTGCTTTCCTTTTACTTCAAGTCGAGTCCAGTTTACTTACCTGTATTGCAGGAGGGCTTGTAATATACACGGTGTATACGCTTGATAGGGCACTTGGCTCTGAAGAAGATGAAGTAAACCGCAAGGAATTAAATGGTTCAAAAAAAGAGATCGGTCTCGCTGTTTCTCTACTTACATTTCTCATCGGAACCTGTATACTGACAAAGGAGGGGATGCTGTCACTCGCATTCATACCATTTGTAACAGGTTATCTCTACAGTAAAGGTCTTAAAATCGGAAAATTTTCTTTGAAGCTCAAAGGCGGACTTGGGGTTAAAAATCTTGTTGTGGGGCTTACTTGGGGGGCCTTTATTGCAGGGCTTGCAGGCAGCGACTGTGGAGACCTTGTCCCTATTGTTCTGGTTTTTACTTTTTTTGGAGTCAAACTTTTTGTCAATTCTGCTATTTATGATTTCAAGGATATCAAAGGCGATACTCTTGCAGGCATCAAAACCCTTCCAGTAAGCCTGGGTATAAGAAATACTCGTTACCTTCTTGCAGGAATGCACCTGTTCTCACATATGATTCTCAGCATCGCCTTAGTTCAGGGAATTATTGACGAGCCCCTCATCATTCTATACAGTTTTATATGCGGGCTGGTGTGCATCCAGAATTATACAAAATCCGATGACGAAGAATTTCCTTCCCAGAAACTCGAAAGAACTTTTCTTGTAGACGGAGAATCGACTTCAGTCCTTGGATTAAGGATAATTGCAGGAACTTTGCTTGTATGAAATATATCTACTGACGATTGGTGTTAATATGAAAAAAGTGCGGCTGGAAAGGTATTTCAGAAAAAGATTCAATGAATCTCAATTTTACTGGGCTGAAGGTTCCAGAGTCCTCTAATCCTTACTTTTGATCTCGTTTTTATAATCCTTACTTTTTCGATCTTGTTTTAATAATTCTTACTTTTCATCTCGTTTTTATATTTCTTACTAAATTTTTAACAGTTATAAACTTTTAATTTCAATAGAGTTTTCTTTATAATGCTTAAAAAGATCTTCTCCCCATTTAATTGAAGCTGAATCAAAACCTACCATGTCGTTTCTGGGATCATAGGTGCCATTTTTGAAAAACAGAGAAAGGGACAGGAAGCGATCTGTTGCTACAAAGGCAATTTTTGCATTGTCATACACATGAAAGCTCGTATTCTTGTATTTAAGGAATTCTTCAATTTCAGCGTTATGTTCACTTTTTATTTTGAAGAAAACATTAGGTGTGACAATAATCGAAACCGGAATATTCTTGCGGGCCATTTCCAGGAGCATCGCAGGATGATTTGGGAGGAAAATAGACGAGAAGCCCATAAAACGGTTAGAAGACATTACGTTTTCTATAAATGTTTTGTGAGTATCGTAAATATGCTCGTGTTCATCTCTTATGACTCGACACTCCTTCAGTTCCTGAATTCTGCTTAATAAAGTATCAGGAATTGCAATGAGGTCATGGTCTCTCCAGAAATCTTCATTTGCTTCTATAGCTGTGAGTGTATCCAGAAAGGGCTTGTAATATATGGCTGAAACTCTCCCCAGCGAGGTTAAATGGTACATCCCGTCCTGCCTGACAATCATATTTGCAGTTTCCATCTCTTTCAGGCGGGGCAGGATCTCAGGCGACCTTACATCGAAATAATCCTTTATATCCGAAAGAGTTTTTGGACTCTCCTGAAGAAGGAATAAAATATCCTTTCGTTTTTCAGAAAAGGTGAGAATACTTAAAAGTCCGCTGGATTTCACTTTTATCAACCTATTATTTTTTTATTATTGTTCCTGGAGGTAATTGAAGTTTTATGTACATCAGTAAGTTCTCCGTTTTGATCTGCAATAAGTGAAATTCAATTTTTTGATTCTTTTCATTTTTTATATTGAACTAAGGTGACACTCATATCTGAGTGATATAACATTGCTAGAATGGTATACGAATTCAATATATATTATCTTTTTTAAGAGTAAGCAAGTTATTAATAGTTTTTTCCATCGTTCAAGAATTATACGTATCTTTCTTCCGAAAATTTGGGACAAATTTTAAAACAAGGTCTCTTTACACTAAAAAATGTTCATATGTTAATGATATCCGATTATTTGACTGATATATAGCTTCAGACTCAGTTTTCAGGTAATGGAAAGAAAATAACAGTTGATCATAGATAAAAAATTAATATTTAAGGGCGAGCAGGTTGATGAATTATTAATAAATGTAAATGAGTTATAGTGGGTACTCTCTCAAGGAATCAGTATGAATATATTTTATACGTGGGCAACGCGGTAAAAAAGTGGATACTTCTCAAAAAGAAACAATTAGAGTTACTTGAATGAGGAGGAAAATTTAGTTTGCCCTGCCATGACGTGGCAGGGTTCTCCTGAGATTTAAATTTCAGTCTTTTTTATTTATTCTCTCAGTGGAGGAAGTGGCGCATGCCGGTAAAAACCATGGAAACTCCAAGCCTGTTTGCAGTAGCAATAACTTCGCTGTCCCGGATGGACCCGCCAGGAGAAACTACGTATCGAATATTGTTTTCTGCGGCATAAACTATGTTATCGTCGAAGGGGAAGAAAGCATCCGAAGCCATTACGCATTCTGACATAATTTTCTGGCAATACTCTTCGAAGGGAATATCAAAGTTTCCTCTTTCATAGATTATCCTGAGATTTTCGACAGCTTTTGTAGCTGCAAGTTTGCGAATTGAGTCTACCCTGTTTGGTTGCCCTGCGCCCATAGCCAGCACCATGAAGAATTCTGGTTCGTACTCATAAGCAAGAATTACTGCGTTGGATTTTGTTGCTTTACAGGCTTTTATACAGAATTCAGAAAGAGCGCGTTTATCTTCAGGATAGGGGATATCTGTCACTGAGTCCCATTTTTCGTAAACCCCCGTATTACGGCTTTGCTTGAGCATGCCGCCGATTACATATTTATATGTGTATTCTGTTCCGAAAACTTCTCTAAGCTCAGGCAGTTTCAGAAGTCTCAGGTTTTCGCTTTTGTTTTTCAGGTATTCAAGGGCATCATGCTTGAAATCAGGAGCAAGAATAATTTCTACGAATTTTCCATTCAGAAAAGTTGCAGCTTCCAGATCAAAGACTTCATTTGTACAGATTATGCTTCCGTAAGCCGAAATTGGATCTCCGTCCCAGGCAGCCTGAAGGGCCTCGATAAGTGTGTTTCCAGTGGCAAGCCCGCATGGGTTATTATGTTTTACAATTGCCACTGCAGGAGAAGAGTTCCCAAGTTCTTTGACCGTCTGAAGGGCATTGTCGGCGTCAATATAGTTGTTATAGGAAAGTTCCTTCCCATGAAGCTGGATTGCTGTTGCCAGGCTGGGGCCTTTAATTTTGGGGTCTTTGTAGAAGAAAGCTTCCTGGTGCCAGTTTTCTCCATAACGGAGTTTGACGCCTTCAGTATACATCATGTGAAGCACTTCTTCCCCAAGCAATGTCTTGCTCAGGTATGTATCGATAGTCGCATCGTAGTCAGCCGTGCATCTGAAGGCTTTGGCTGCAAGGGCGGCCCGGGTTGAATCAGAAACTACCCCGCTTGAGCGTAATTCTTTAAGAACATGCCCATAGTCCGATGGGTCAGAGACAACTACCACTGAACGGTAGTTTTTGGCTGCCGAACGGAGGAGAGTCGGGCCTCCTATGTCTATATTTTCTATGGCTTCCTCAAGTTCAACGCCTTCTTTTGAGACAGTTATCTCAAAAGGATAAAGGTTCACAGCCACAAGATCAATGAGGGAGATATCTTCTTTTGCAGCCTCCTCCATCTGTTCTTCGCTGTCCCGCAGACACAGGAGTCCCCCATGAATTCTTGGATGGAGAGTTTTGACTCTTCCTCCCATCATTTCGGGGAAGCCTGTAACTTCCGAAACATCGGTAACTTCAATACCGGCGTCGCGAAGAATTTTCGCTGTCCCGCCCGTTGAGATGATCTTCACGCCAAGTGATTCAAGCCCACGCGCGAATTCCGCAATTCCTGTCTTATCTGAGACGCTGAGCAATGCCCTTTTTACCAAAAAATCACCAATATACTTGGTTTAAAAATTATTAGCTATAAAACTTATGGTTTACACAATATTATCTTAAAAAGAAATACCTTTTTTGGGAAAATCGGAATTTGAGCCCCTGTACCCATATTTATGTCAAGATAGATTAACTTTGTTAACATTGGGTCTTTAATTTTATGGATTTAACCTTTCAGGTTTCCATTTACGTTCTTATTCTTTTTCCGGAATGTCAGTAAATCATTTCAGAAAAAAAGCTCAGGTGAATTACTTATTCTTAAAAATAAAGTGAATAAAAAGCGCATATGAGTTAATAAAAGCATATAAGGATACAATTTTTTTTCTATTGTCTAAAATTCAATGGATGAAAGGGAAGGGGGATTGTGGAAAAAGAGTATGATATCATCATTATAGGAACTGGAACTGCAGGAAGGACTTTTGTGGGAAAAACCGCGCGGTCTGGATTAAAAATCGCTATAATTGACTCGAGAGAATATGGGGGTACTTGCCCTCTCAGGGGCTGCGATCCTAAAAAAGTGCTTGCAGGTTTATCCGAGGTTACAGACTGGAGTAACCGTTTAAGGGGAAAGGGTGTAGAAACACAAAATCTTTTAAAAATTGACTGGCCTTCCCTGATCGAGTTCAAAAGAACATTCACAGAAGAGTACCCGGGGAAAATTGAGAAAAGCCTGGTTGAGATGGGAATTGACACTTACCACGGAAGGGCTTATTTTGAGAATGAAAGGACGGTCGTAGCCGGGGAGAATAAACTCAAAGGGAAGTATATTTTCCTTGCTACAGGTTCAAAGCCGAGAAAACTCAATATTCCCGGGGAAGAGTATGTTATTACAAGCGAGGAATTCATGGAAACCGAAAAGCTCCCTGGAAAAATCGTTTTCATCGGAGGCGGTTACATTTCCTTTGAGTTTGCCCATATCGCACAAAGAGCCGGATCAGAGGTTACAATTCTACACAGAAGTGGAAAGCTCCTGGGACCCTTTGACTCTGACCTTGTAAATCTGCTTTCAAAAGCATCCGAAGCCGCAGGAATCAAAATCTTTGTAAATAAACCTGTGACTGCGGTGGAAAAAGAAGGTAACTCTTTTCTTGTCAGGACTGAGTTTATATCCGAAACCGGAACAGACACTCAGAGCTTCCGAGCGGATATGGTAGTGCATGGGGCAGGCCGTGTTCCGGATATAGAGGATTTGCATCTTGAAAAAGCCGGGGTTAAGATTGAAAGGGGAGCTATTGCAGTTGATAAGCATATGAGAACTTCAAATCTCCAAATATACGCGGGAGGAGACTGCGTATCTGAGGGTATGCAGCTTACTCCTGTAGCAATCCTTCAGGGAGAAGTTGCCGCAGCTAACATCCTCAATAAAGACAATAGTGAAGCGGATTATACAGGTATTCCAAGTGCAGTCTTCACCATTCCTGTGCTGGCTTCAGTAGGAATCAATGCCCCTAAAGATAGCGATGAATATAAGGTAATTTTCAGGGACAGAGGCAGCTGGAGTACAAGCCGTAGAGCAGGAATTGAGTTTGCGGCTTCAAAGGTAATTATCGATGAAGCAAATGACCGTATTATGGGGGCTCATATTCTGGGTCCGAATGCAGAAGAAGCTATAAACATCTTTGCTGCAGTAATGAGGCTTGGACTTAAGGCATCGGACATAAAAAAGTTGATATTTTCCTACCCGACCACGTGTTCGGATATTCAGTATATGTTGTAAACACTCCTGTAAAGGTTAAATGCATTATCAACCTCCCCTGTGTTGCCTGACTCTTCCGGTCTTACTTCAGAAAACGTAAAATATAAATTTCTGCTTACTTCAGAAAATGTAAAATATAAATTCCTGCAAAATTACGTTTTTCTGGAAACTGAGAATCCATTCAAAACCCTGGAGCTGCTGATGCCTGAAAAGAATCAAAAGAAATCGGATAAATGGGACCCTCAATTAGAATACGATATCCCTGATAACAGACATAATTTCAACAGGATATGGGTTCTTCTTAAAGAAGAGTACCCTGATGCAAAGCCTTCTCTTAATTACAGCAACCCTCTGGAACTTCTTGTAGCAACCGTACTTTCTGCCCAGTCGACTGATGTCCAGATTAACAGGGTGACTGAAAAGCTGTTCGCCAAATATCAGACTGTAGAGGATTATGCAAATGCAGACCTCAGGGAATTTGAGGAGGATATCTATTCCACTGGTTTTTACAAAAATAAAGCAAAGAATATCCAGACTGCTGCGCGTTTGATTCTCGAGCAGTACAATGGAAAAATTCCCGAGACCATGGAGGAACTGATTACTTTACCTGGGGTCGGAAGAAAAACTGCAAATATAGTTCTTTCCAGAGGGTTTGGAGTAATAGAAGGAATAGCTGTGGATACCCATGTAAAGAGGGTTTCAAGAAGGTTGGGCTTTACAAAGAATTCGGACCCGGAAAAGATAGAAAAGGATCTTATTGCACTTGCCCCAAGAAAAGATCTGGATATCCTCTCAATGACACTTATATACCACGGAAGGAGGGTTTGCAGGGCGAGGCAACCCCGCTGTCCCTCATGTGTTGTGAATCATCTCTGCCCTTCAAGTATAATATATATGAGCAAGGATTGAGGAATTAAGCTTTCTTTTTGAATACTTTTCCAAAGCCGAAACTGATTGCCAGTACGGCAAGTGTTCCCACAGCAATTGCAAGGACTTCTCCGCTTTTACCCATGCCCTCAATTGAGTAGTCAGGCATTGGAGAATTTACTGCCGGTTCCTGTTCCTCAATTTGGGTCATTTTTGATTCTTCAATTATTCCTCCAGCAGCACTTTCAAGCCCGTCCGGGTCAGGAGAGGCAAGGAAAGGGGCCAGAACTGCGAGCAAAAGTGCAATCGCAATTCCTGCGTAAAAGAATTTCATGTTTGCTTTCCCGCTCATGCATGAACCTCTTTTTTAGACTTTTCTGGTCTGGTTTTGAAATCATCTTCAAGAAGGTCAGGGCGGGATTTCGCAATTGCTGTGATTACAACTGAAGTGATCAACCCTTCGCCGATAAAACCAATTATCAGATGATAAGTTCCCATTGTAACAAGGCCTGGAACCAGGGGGAAGGTGCCTGCAAGCCACATCTGAATCGCACAGGCTATTGCCGAGGTGAAAAGCCCTAGCCAGGCGCCTCCGAAGGCTGCGATGCTCGTGCCTGTGCTTTTGCGAAGTGCAACATAAGAATAATATCCTACAAATCCGGAAATTACACCCATGTTCAGGATATTCGCTCCCATGGTGGTAATTCCCCCATCACCAAAAGCGAAGCCCTGTACAAGCAGCACCAGAGTAAGTACAAGGACTCCAGCCCAGGGGCTACCGAAGACAATGGCAACGAGGGCTGCTCCTACCATATGCCCGCTTGTTCCCATTCCTATAGGAATATTCATTGCCTGAATTGCAAAGATTCCCGCTGCAAGGGCTGCAAGGACAGGCACTTTCATTTCATCAAGTTCATTTTTTGCCCATTTCATTGACATTATTATAAACGGGAGGGCAATTACCCAGTAGCCAATTGCCTGTGTTAATGGTATAAAAGAATCAGGTATATGCATTTTTTTCCCTCTTTCCTCATTTTACACCCTATTTTTTAATTTCTCCATTTTTTACTGTGAGCATCCCAGTAAGTTATACTTTTCGAAATATTTCTCAAATAAATATGAGATTTTCTAATAAATCATAATTTAGTGAGTAATATATTCTGAATTGAGGCTAGTTTCTCAGTCAATTATAACTGTTTCTGATATGCATTTTCAGAATTTGTTTCGAGAGATTTTCTATATAATATTAGATATTTCAGTATTACATATATACATTTTGGTATTACTTTTTTTGAGAAATTTTTTATTTGAATCTAACTGAGTATCCATAATCTTATTTTTCAATCAAAATAAGTATCCCTATCTCTCTAGCTAAGTCGAATTTATCTCCTTCTATGAAAAATTGGTATTAAGTTCTCGACAGTAACAGACAGTCCTTAAACTTGCCTTCTTTTCCGAAATATGGACTTTTATTCTATTAAAAAGGAAAATAATTGTGAGAGCTTGAATAAATAGAAAAAAAGATTCAAAAACTATATATTTCAGTTCTCTGACAATCCAGAACTGAGGCTTATAATATAAAAAAATGAATATATAAAATTACACCTGCACTCAGGATCAAAAAAAGGACATCCTGAGTTCTTATTGTTGTCCGATAATATGCCTTTTCGTGTCCGCTTCCGTAGCCTCTGCAAAGCATGCTGATGTAGGTCCTTTCTCCCTGCTCATAGGAGCGTATGAAAATTGCGCTCATGCTGTTTCCTACCTGCTCTATAACCCATCTCCTCGGCACATCTTTGTTCCATATATCAAAGAGCCTTGTCTGCTGTGCGATCCTTATTCTTTTCAGGACAGCCCAGAAAAGGAAGAGGTAGCGCACCATCATGCTCAAAAGCAGGGTAAATTGCCTTGGGATGCCTATTCTGTCTGCTGCTGTAACCATGTCTCTCAACCGTGTCGTGGAAGATAGCAGGATGACAGCTGTAATGCAGACAAGGAATTTTGCAATCAGTGTGCTCCCAAAGGCAAGTCCCTCATATGTTATACTCAGGCCTAAAGGCAGGTCAAGAGGATAAGGGGTATAGCTTTCAATGAAGGCCGGTCTAAGAAAAGGCTGAATAAGAGCAATTCCCAGTCCGAAAGGTAAAATCGCAAGAATTCGAAGGAAAAAATATCGTAAATCCAGTCCTGCAGCAAGCACAAGAAGCATCAAATAAATCTCTATGGCAAGAAGGCGAACCATATTTTTTTCATGAATTCTGGGCAGGCTAACCACATAAATAATTATAGCAAGTGCAAAGATCAATTTTATTCTGGGGTCAAGCCTGTGTATAGGACTGTTTTTGTACGATTCGCGTTCAATATCCGTGAGAGTTACCATTAAATATTCTCCTGTACGGAAGCTTTCCTGACTTTCATTTCATTCCTGCAGTTTGATTTCCGGAACCGATTATCCTCAGGATTTCGTCTCTGGCTGCTTCGGCTGTTATCTGTATGTTAACATCTAGTCCTTTTTGCCGGAGCATTTCGAAAATTTCGGCAACTCTCGGAAGTCTGAGGTGGGCTTTTCTCAGGAGTTCCGGGTCATTGAATATCTCGTTGGGACTTCCGTCGGCCTCAAGCTTCCCATGATGGAGCACAAAAACCCTTTCCGCAAAATAAGGAACCACATCCACATCATGGGTGGAAAGAAGCAGGGTGATTCCCAGTTCCCTGTTCATCTTCATAATCAGCTCAAGGATGCGGGCAGAACTCAGAGGGTCGAGACCGGCTGTTGGTTCGTCCAGCACGATAACCTCAGGGCGCATAGCAAGGATCCCTGCAATTGCCACAAGTTTTTTCTGCCCTCCACTCAGATGGTGCGGGGCTCTCTCTTCAAAACCGGTAAGTCCTACCATCTCAAGGGCTTCCTTTACCCTTGTTTCGACCTCTTTTCTGGATAAGCCCATATTTATAGGCCCAAAAGCGATATCTTCTTCAACACTTGGAGCAAGCACCTGGTCATCAGGATCCTGAAATACAATTCCAACCGTTTCCCTGCAGGTCCGGACATTCTTCTTAGTCACAGTTTCTCCTTTTACCACGACTTCCCCATAGAGGGGCCGCAGAATTCCGTTAAGGTGCTTGAATAAAGTGGATTTTCCAGCTCCGTTAGCTCCGAGCACTGCAACCCTTTCCCCTTTGAATATTTTCAGGTTAATTTTATCAAGGGCGTTTGAATCAAGGTGAGGGTATATATAGCACAGGTCTTTGACTTCAAGAATAGGAGTGCCATTTCTTTCAGAAGTCTTTTTTGCTTTTTCGGAGTTGTACGGGGGATTCGATATACTCATACTTGAAAACGTCCTGTATGAAGGTCATGTTTAAGCACTGGAAACTAATTTTTTTCAAAAATAGTGTTACAGCTAATGAAGTTATCTGTTTTATGTGTTACGGTTTTTACTTTATATTCTTTCCTTTTTATGTTAATGTTTTATGTTCTCATCTGACTGCTATTAAAACTTGAGAGATAATTATACAAATCTTCCCGACCTATTTTTTCTGATGCAGCGTGTTGTTCTCCATATAGACATGGACTATTTTTTTGCAGCCATCGAGGAGAGGGAAAACCCAAACCTCAAAGGAAAAGCAGTTGTTGTCTGCATGCTCTCAGGAAGGAGCGAATTAAGCGGATCTGTAAGCAGCTGTAACTATGTAGCGAGAGAATTCGGAATCAGATCAGGGATGCCCTGCTCAAGGGCAAAAAAACTGAATTCCGAAGCTGTCTTTTTGCCTGTCAGGAAGGATTTCTACACCCCTATTTCAGACAGAATTATGGAAATTCTCCGGAGTTATGCGGATGTCAGAGAGAATGGGGATGCCTTTGAGCAGGTTAGCATTGATGAAGCCTTTGTGGAAATCACCGAAAAAACCGGAGGGGACTTTGATCTTGCTTTTGAAATAGGGATGCAGATCAAAAATGAAATCAAGGAAAAAGAGAACCTCACCTGTTCTGTGGGGATCGGGCCCAACAAGCTGATCTCCAAAATGGCCTCTTCTGCCCGAAAACCTGATGGGATCACAGTCATAAGTCCGGATAAGCTTGAAGATTTTCTCTGGCCGCTTAAAGTGTCCAAACTCTGGGGAATAGGGGACGTAACTGCGGGGAAGCTTCAGGAAATGGGCGTCGTTACGATAAAAGATCTTGCCGAACACGATGTTATTGACCTGGTTTCTACCTTTGGAAAAACGAGGGGAATCTGGTTAAAGCAGGCTGCATCAGGAATCGATGATTCTCCTCTAAAAGAAAGGGACGGTTCCGAACAGATAGGGAGGATTGCAACACTGCCTGAGGATACCCTTGATATTAAGCTTATTTCTCAACTGCTTGAAAAGCTGGCCGGGGACGTGATCTCAAAACTGGATTCAAGGGAGCTTTCTTTCAAAGCCGTGACCCTTACGGTCATAAATTCGAATTTCAGGATGTATACTAAAAGTCGTACGTTAAATCATCCCGTTTATTCAAAGGAAGTTCTTCTGGATACAGCTCGGGAAATCCTGAATGAATTTCTTTCCGAAAGCAAAGTAGAATTCAGGCGGATAGGAATCAGGGTTGGAGAGCTTCAAAAAAAGAAAGGTCAGAAAAGCCTTTTTGATTATTAAGCTTTTTTGATTATTAATCCTTCTTGATTATTAAATCTGCTCGATTATTAAATATGTTTGGTTCTTAATGCCCGGCTTTCCTTTTTCAATCCGACCTTTCTAGCTCTCTGCAATTGAAATTTTAAATGAATTTAACAAGCGGGCAGACTTCTATACATGCCCCGCAGTGAGTACAGCTTTCATTGATCTTTATTCTCTTTTCTTTCATTTCAATAGCCCCGTGCTCACAGTGCCCAACACAAACTCCGCATCCCTGGCAGAGTAGAGCTCTTCTTACTGAGAATTCAATCATTCTCATGAGCTTTTTCAGCACTTTTTCGTTTTCACTTCTTCCATTCACGTTTCCCGAAGCAAAAATCTGGGCTCTGGACTCTCCGAAAGAGACAGACGCAGCGCCTTCTATAAAAGACGCCTTTCCGATTGGATTAAGCATCCCGCTTTCTTCAAGAGTTTCTATGTCTATCGCCTGCCCGAAACTTCCGTCCGCAGATATCCCTCCTGCTTTGCAGGGCCTGTATCCGGTTGCGACTTCAAAATGGAGTTCCTGCGGCGTTTCCTGAGAAGGAAGCAGGGAAATTCCTTTCCTTTCCGCAAGTTCCTGAAGGATCTTAGGATACCGTTTGTATCGCCATAAGCCATACTTTACCCATTCGGGAGAAAGCCCCATTCTCTCTGCATAGGCAAGGAGATGGAAGTTAAGTTTTTTTGCAAGCTCGGGATGGCTTTCCTCAAGCTGGAAAAAGTCAGCAAGGGATGATGACGGACAGAGCCAGCAACCCATCCGGTCATACCCTTTCTCATAAGCAGGATTATAAGGGGCTTTTGTCCTGAAAAGGTAGAGCCAGATATGAAGGGCTGTCCATTCCTGTATCGGGGAAGCTCCAACCTGATTTCCTACCCAGGGGTTTTTCCAGACTTTCTTGCTGATAGATCGGGCATGGGATTCGTACTGGCGCTGCCCTATAAAACTCAGGCAGCCTCCGTCATAGTTTTCATCAATCAGCCGGGTAATCGGTCCGAGTTTGCAGATTTTGCAGCACCAGCGGGTATCCATTGTAGGAGGGCCAAATATGCCTATTGATTCCCAGAAAGATTCTCCTGCACTTGATACATTCACTTCTTTCCCGTAGTATTCGGCAACTTTTTTGACGTTTTCAAGGGTTTCCGGGAATTCAAGCCCTGTATCGGCAAACATTATCTCGTAATCCTCAAGAGTCTCATCAACAAGCTGCAGAACTGCAAGGCTGTCTTTACCTCCGGAATAGGATACGCTTACCTTCATATCCATGCTCCCTGCAACATTTTTAATGAAAGTGTGGGAGTTTTCTATCATGGTATTCAGGATTTTTTCATTTGCCTTTACAGCACAGTCCCAGCTCTGTCCCCCAGGCAAGGTTTTCTGGGGCTCGGGATCTTTGCTCCAGCGCGGTTTTACGGCGTTTCCGCGCTTTTCTTCACACATCTCCCTGCCTGTCATTCGGGCACGCCCGCAACAGATTACTTCTCCTGCAGGGTTCAGGACAACTACTTCGTCTTCTCTCTTAATGTCCGGATCGGCATCTAGAACGCCAGGCGCAAGAACACTTGCCCCTTTTTTCAGAATGAAAGGTATAACTGCTTCGTCAATTACAACCCATTTCTTCAGTTCTTTTCTGTCTCTGCCCTGGAAAATTCTTCTAGCTCCTTCGAGCCTGGGGAGCAGGACCCATTCACAGCTCTCAATTTCGAATCTTAGAGATGCGATAACTTCCCCATCAACTATAATTTCGTCCATTCTGTCTTCATATGGAGCCTTATTCAGCACAACAAGGTGCCCTTCAGGTATGAGAGGAGAATTGAACTGTTTTTGAGAAACAGAATTTATGCGTTTTACATCATAATCAAAAGCCGGTCGGATATCTCCCGGAGGGGTAACCTCTACTTTTTTTGTCTTTTTTCCGCATCCGCACTGTTTTCCAAGCACAGGCACATTACAGGCCTCGCACCAGTGCAGGAGCATTTTGCCAAGGTATGCTGGTCTGGACATGTCATGCAGATTGAGAGAGGTTCACCTTTAAAAGGGTTTGGCTTTTTCTCAGTTTTTTGACACCTTTTTATTAGATTCAAATCAGAGTTCATTAATCAGCATGTTTATCCCCTCAACATGTTAGTCCGTCAGGTTTTCTCATTATTCAGCATGTGTCCTTAACATCTTTTTAAGCAATAGCAGAGACTCCTAAAAATAACACAATGTCTCGGAAACAATAATATAATTATTGAGCCTATCCCAAAAATCAAAATTGGTTACCTTAATCTCTAATTTTAAACGATCAATCGAGTTTCTTATCATGGAAATAATTCTGAAACTTTACTGGTTTAAGAAGGAACTTGGTTTTGGGATAGCTTGAAATCAAAATCCAATTTGGTATATATCAAAAATGTGACTAAATTTATGTTTTGCTATAGGAAATAAGTGAGAAAATGGAAAAAAAGCACTTTTATATCTCAAACAATGAAATTCTGATTCCTGCCATCCTTTGGGGAAAGAAGAGTGAAAAGCTGTTGATTGAGGTTCACGGTAACCTTTCTAGTAAAGAGGACACCGTAATCTCCTTGATGGCACAAAAGGCTGTTACAAAAGGGTACCAGGTACTAAGCTTTGATCTGCCTATGCACGGTGAACGTGTAGATGAGGAATATGCTTGTATCCCCGAAAATTGCGTAAGTGATTTAACCGCTGTTTATGAGTATACAAAGTCACTTGCATCTGAAATTCATTTATTTGCGTGTAGCATGGGTTCCTATTTTAGTCTACTTGCCTATCATAATTTTGACATAAAGCAAAGTTTATTCCTCTCTCCCGTAGTTAATATGGAACGCATCATACGCAATATGATGGTAGGTTCCCAAATAAGTGAAGAAAAACTAAAAGCAGAGCATGAAATCCGGTTGCCGATTGGACCGAAACTGGAATGGAACTATTATTGCTATGTGAAAGAAAACCCTATTTGTTTTGAATGGAAAGCACCTATTGCCATTTTGTATGGTTCGGATGATAATCTATCTGAATGGGAAGAGATCTCAGCATTTGCAGCTAGGTACCAAGCATCAGTTAAAGTTCTCGAGCGTGGAGAGCATTATTTCCATACAGAAGAGCAACTGCAGGTATTTGATTTATGGGCAGATGAAAATCTGCTGTAAAATAGCGTGAAAATGAGAAAAACCTATTTAGAGCCTATCCGAAAAGTGGTTACCTGCTAAAGCTTTTACAATCTTCAATATTCAAAACCGGAGCTAATGCTCTAATTTTATATGCCGATTGTGACTCTTCAACATGCATTACTGATTTTTCGGATAGGCTCATATACAAAAGCAAAAATAATGAAGTATTGGGGGAATTTCATGGTAATTATAAAAGAAATAGATACAGCCGGATTCGGAAAAATCCTTACAATCCTTTACGGAACAATGGGTTTCGTTTTTGGACTTTTTACTACAATCGCTGCTCTGATGGGAGTCTCAATGCCAAAAAAGTTCGGGATTTTTTCCCTGATTTTTGGGAAATGGGCTGTACTGAGCCTGCCTTTATTTTATGGAATTTCTGGTTACCTGATAGGGCGTATCGCAGCTGACCTGTACAATTCAGTAGTGGGTTCAAAAAAAGGCTTCAGGGTAGAAATTTTACGCTAAACATCTTATTTCTTATACACTCTTAACATTCCTGCTGTTTTTTGGGTCTTTAGTGCCCCTGGTAGTACCCTTGATTTTACCTTTTTCGTGGAAATGCCGTGGAAGTTTTATTGTAATGGTAATTTCTCTTTTTCTGGTTCTTGCCTCTTTTCGTTTATGCTATGATCTTTTTCTTTTTCGTTTCCGATTTTGAAAAATTTCGATAAAAGAGATGGACTTGAGGTACAATGTTCCAGGAAGGAGCATTCTTTACAGAATTTCTCTTCCTTTTTCTCGGGCATGAATCCTTCTTTTATTTTTTCCACACGTCTGCAGATCTGGAGGATTTCTCGTCGGTCTGAACTTCGAATAATTACTTTTCTAACCAGGCCAAAGCTCGCATACTCCACAAAGGCAAAAGGCACTTCTTTTCCAGTCTCGGCTTCAAGAAGAAGGACGAGAGCTGCAGCATGCAGTCTATCAGAAGCCCAGACTCCCTGTTCAGGGCAGCTTCCGGGTTTTATAATTGATGGAATTTCTTCACCTTCGAAACAGACCAGTTTGGAGGGAATACCCTTCAGGTTAAGTTTTTCTGAAGAAAGAAACGGCTCGGTTTTGACAGGGGTCAGTGCCGCAAGTACAGGTTCTTTCCCATATTCTTCGACTGCCCTGAGGAGGTTAGTTGCAATCTCCGGGATTCTGGCTCTTGCCCGTGCCTCACCTTCATCGAATATTTCCCTCCCAACACCGGCAATTTCTGCTGGAAACAGCATTGGTAGGTCGATACATCTCTGAATTAGAGAGGCTTCAAGCTCCTTAGACAGGGTATCGGCGTTTAACGAACTCATTTTCATAATTTCAGGGTACGTCAGGGAGAGCTCTTTCAGGAGCATCCTTTCAAGTCTTGATGCATTTATTTCTGGAATGAGGTCAAATCCTCTGTCAACAAAGTACACCTTTCTCGGGCACTTTATATACAAAAGAAGGTCTGAGACATTTATTTTCGGGGTATGTGACTCGGTGAACATCAGATGCTAATTTCTTTTGCAAATCTTATAAATTTTTTGAGAAAGTCTTTTTCATTATGGCAATAAATGAATTCTGCGACAATTGACGAACTTGGATTCGTTAGATATATAAGGGAATGTTTCCTCTTAGAGTACGTAAGTCATGACATCTAATGAATCATCAGATCTGCGCAACCGTCTGGCGGAAAAAATGGCTGGAGATATCACCCTCTCGGAAAAACCGGGAGAGTCACTGAAAAAGTGGAGATTGAACTTCGAGATATCCCAGACAGATATTGCAAATTACCTTAAGGTTTCTCCCTCTGTTATCAGCGACTATGAAAGTGGGAGGCGAAAGTCTCCAGGAACACTGATTATCAAGAAGATTGTAGAGTCTCTTCTTGAGATCGATATGGATAGAGGGAGCAAAAAAATTCACGCTTACGAGTCAATACTTAACGCCGAAAACAGTGCCAGGTCCATCTACTCAACATACGAGTATACTATCCCTATACAGCTTGCAAAACTGGTCAATCTTATAGAAGGGGATATTGTCTATAAGGGAGTTGAGAGACCTCTTTATGGTTTTTCTGTCGTTGACAGTCAAAGAGCTATCCTGGAACTTTCTTCCCATGAGTTTCAAAAGCTCTATGGATGGAGTACGGACAGGGCCATGATCTTCACGAAGGTTAGCACCGGGAAATCCCCCCTGGTAGCCATCAGGGTTACCAACCTGAAGCCCGGAGCCGTTGTGTTGCATGGACTTCGAAAAGATGAAGTTGAACCCGTAGCAGTCAAGATGGCGGAAGTTGACCGTATACCTCTGGTCGCAACTACAATGGAGCTCGACCAGGTTGTCCAGCTACTGAGAAAATACAGTCAATACTACGCTAGGGAATGAACCCCTGGAAACCGATGCCCTGAAAATACTTAAAAACAGGTGAAAATATGACTATTGGAATCGTATCTTACGGTGCTTATGTTCCGAGATACCGTATAAAAATTGAGGAAATCGCCCGGCTCTGGGGTGATGACGCAGAGGCTCTTAAAAATGGCCTCATGGTATATGAAAAATCCGTTCCTGACGTTGATGAAGATGCAGCAACCATAGCCGTGGAAGCTGCAAGGTACGCAATGGCAAGAAGCGGTGTCGATCCCAGCAGAATCGGAGCGGTATATACTGGTTCGGAAAGCCATCCCTACGCCGTAAAGCCGACAAGTACAATTGTTGCCCAGGCTATAGGAGCGACTCCAGAGATGACTGCAGCAGACTTTGAATTTGCCTGTAAAGCAGGAACAGCAGCAGTTCAGGCCTGTATGGGATTGGTGGGCTCAGGAATGGTTGATCTGGGGCTTGCCATAGGAGCAGATGTTTCGCAGGGAGCACCAAGCGATGCCCTTGAGTACACTGCAGCAGCAGGCGGAGTTGCTTGCCTCATCGGAAGAAAGGAATCCGAACTTGCAGCAATTATTGAGGACACTTATTCTTTTACAACTGATACCCCTGACTTCTGGAGAAGGGAAGGAATGCCCTACCCTGAACACGGAGGCCGTTTTACCGGTGAACCGGGTTACTTCAAACACGTAACCAACGGAGCAAAAGGCCTTCTAAAGAAACTCGGGACAAAGCCTGAGGATTACGATTATGCGGTTTTCCACCAGCCAAACGGGAAATTCCCGAGCAAGGCTGCAAAAATGCTGGGTTTCACCAAAGCACAGATTAAGCCCGGACTTGTGGTTCCGATGATAGGGAATACCTATTCAGGCTCCTGTCTTATGGGAATTGCCGCAACTCTGGATCAGGCAAAGCCTGGAGACCGGATTTTTGCAACTGCTTTCGGATCAGGAGCAGGAGCTGACGCATTTAGCATAACAGTAACAGACAGGATCGAGGAAATCCGAAACAGGGCTCCGACGGTTTCCGAATTGATTAAGGATCCTGTATACATCGACTACGCACAGTATGCCAGGCATAAAGGCAAGATCCGCCTGGCCTGAAAACGGGGTGAATATAATGAGAGACGTAGCAATTATCGGAGTAAAGAACACTAAATTCGGAGAACTCTGGGAAAAATCCCTGAGGGACATAGTTGTAGAAGCCGGGATAGGCGCAATAGAAGATTCGGGTGTGAGCGGAAAAGAAATCGATTCCCTCTATGTCGGGAACATGAGTGGAGGCCGTTTTGTTGAGCAGGAGCACATAGGAGCTCTTATTGCCGATTATTCCGGGCTTTCCAGAAACCTTCACATTCCGGCTACCAGAGTAGAGGCAGCCTGTGCTTCAGGTGGACTTGCCCTGCGCCAGGCTATTATGGCTGTAGCTTCCGGATACAGCGACATCGTGGTTGCAGCCGGGGCAGAAAAAATGACCGATGTAGGGTCTGAAGAAGCATCTGCAGCTCTTGCAGCAGCAGCTGACAGGGAATGGGAAGGTATGGCAGGAGCAACTTTCCCCGGCCTTTATGCAATGATTGCTAAACTGCATATGCATAAATACGGAACCACCAGCGAACAGCTCGCAGAAGTTGCCGTGAAAAACCATAAAAATGGTTCTTTTAATCCTATCGCTCAATATAAAAATCTGATTTCCGTGAACGATGTTTTGAAGTCCATAATGGTAGCAGATCCTCTGCACATTTTTGACTGCTCCCCAATAACCGATGGAGCCTCAGCCCTCGTGCTTGCTCCGGCAGACATTGCCCACAAATACACCGATACTCCCATTTACATCAAGGCAACAGCCCAGGCGAGTGACACAATAGCGCTTCATGACAGAAGGGATATAACAACCCTGGATGCAACTGTAATGGCTGCAAAGCGGGCATATACCATGGCAAAACTGAAGCCAGAAGACATTGACCTTGTAGAAGTTCATGACTGCTTTACCATTGCCGAAATTTGCGCTATTGAAGACCTCGGCTTTGCAGAGAAAGGAAAAGGCGGAATTGTCACGGAGAACGGAGAAACTGCTATAGGAGGCAGAATTCCTGTAAATACCTCCGGCGGTCTCAAAGCCTGCGGGCATCCCGTAGGAGCAACAGGCATAAAACAGGCTGTAGAAGTCGTAACCCAGCTCCGCGGAGAAGCAGGCAAGCGCCAGGTAGCAGGTGCAAAGTACGGAATGACCCACAATGTCGGAGGGTCAGGAGCAACAGCAGTAGTACACATCTTCTCGAGGGAGAGGTGATATCCGATGTCTTCCGTTCCAAGATTCTGGAGAAATCTCGGCAGCAGGTATAACCTTGAAGGTACCCGCTGCAAAGAGTGTGGAAATTATTTTTATCCTCCACGCAATTTCTGCGTAAACTGCAGACGTTCAGGCCAGATCGAATCCTATAAATTTAAAGGCACAGGCGAGATTATAACCTATACATTAATTCGCACGGCTGCTGAGGGTTTTGAGAACCAGGCTCCTTACACGCTTGCAATAATTCAACTTGATGAAGGTCCACGCCTTACCTCCCAGGTAGTTGGCGACCCTGAAAAGATGCATATCGGAATGCGTGTAAGATCCGTTTTCCGTAAACTCGGCGAAGACGGCGAACGCGGCATGATATACTACGGTACCAAATTCGTCCCCGCAGAAGCCTGAAAGAACCGGATTTTTCCGGATTCTATTTTTCAGATTAAGTTTAGACACACACCAAATACACCAAAACCCATTAAAACACACCAAAAAACACCAAAACACATTAAAACACACTAAAAAACACCAAAAAACCACAATTTCTTCACCAATTTAAGAAAAGTAAGTAAGGAAAATACGGGAACGCAGTAAAAAAATGCACCTGTATTTTCTTTCCTCCATGTTTTTTTCATTTTTCCTGATATTATATTTTGAGAGCTGTCCTGGATGCTTATTTTGCTGTTTTTCCGTGATTTTAGGGCAAGATTATTAAGTGTATTCATAAGTGTATCTACAATTGTATCTACAATTGATGCTATTCAAGTTCAAGACTGTTGTGAGGTTTCTCCAACTTAATTTTTCAGAGTAATTTTTCAGAGTAATTTTCAGAGTAATTTTCTCATTGAATTGGAGGTTTTTGAAAATATGATTGAAATAGAAGTCAAGGTCAGAGCAGATCATTCAAAGGCTCGCTCTATTCTCAAGAATATGGGGGCAACAAGAATTGGGGTTGAGGATCAGTCAGATTCTTATTTTGCAGCTCCTCACAGGGATTTTGCAAAAACCGACGAAGCGCTCAGGATACGTTCCCTGGACGGTCAGGCTGTCCTGACCTACAAAGGCCCTAAACTTGATAAAGTCTCCAAAACCAGAGAAGAACTGGAAACTCCTGTAGATGAAGCAGCTACCGCGAAAATCCTCTATGCCCTCGGATTCTCAGATGCAGGAATAGTCCGTAAAAAAAGAGAAGTCTTCAGGGCAGGAGAGATAACCATCTGCCTTGATGCAGTCGAAAGTCTCGGAGAATTCCTTGAAGTCGAAATCGTGGCTGAAAACGAAATAGAACTTGAAATCTCAAGAGGAAAGCTGTTTGAATTTTTAAGGCAGTTTGGGGCTGAAGAAAAGGATTCTATCAGAACTTCTTATCTTGAAATGGTACTGGAAAAAAGTAAGGATTAACACTTCTGGGATGAATGTACCAGTATTTCAATCATTTCTTTAATTGTTTTTGTGAGAGCTTACCTTAACCCATTTTGTTTTTAATCACCAAAATTTCTCAGCATTAATTTTGTGACATAATTTCATTGATTATTTCTGTACAGATTTTTAAAATTCATGTTTTGAGTTATGAGTAAGCTCTTGAATTATTTTATTTCTCTTTTGCAACTGTTATTTCTTCCTTCTGATATACACGATTGCCCCCAAAAATGCTGCAAGCACCCAAATAAGGCTTATAAAAGGAGTAATTGTTTGCTTCTGAGAATTATTGGGATTTTCTTCTTGCTTATCCTCTATTTCTGTATTTTCTGTTTCTTCTGTATTGTTTGTCTCATTTTCTGTTTGATTTTCTTCTGGCAACTTTCCCTGAGCTTTCAGCTCCTTGATTACTGCGTCCCTGTTTGAGACAGGATATTTCAATCCTAGAGGCACCCTGAAAAGTTGTTTGTTTACATTTTCGTCCTTTAACATTAGCAGTACTGATTCGTTCTGAGCAAGCTCGACTTCATCTTCCACAGCTACATTAGTTCCTATTTCACTTCTTACTTTTATGGTTTCAGTAGACAGAGGATTATAGAGCCATTCTTTAACTGTAATGGTATAAATCGTGTAACCGTAATATACGTCAACCTCGCTAACTGTACCGACAATTATTCTATCAGAATTTTTTACCTGATAAGGAATTTCGATGGCTTCGGCATCAATCGATGCTGCTGCGATATTTGAGACTAAAAGAAGTAGGATTAATGTAAAGAGTATAAAAAAGGAATTTGATTGTTTCATCTAATTCTCCTGTTCTTTGTTTTTAGGCTTTTTAAGGAATAGGTCACTCCAATTAAATGGCTTGTATTTTCACAATTATTGTAGTAAATGTTTGTTTTCATTCACTGAGGCAGATTGGTCTAACTCCACTGAGGTTTGGAAAACGAAGGCAGAAAAAAGGAGATTCATTTAGACAATTTGCTTCATACTTATTCAATCTCTATAAATCTATAAAAAGACTCTTTCATATCTAAATAACTAATTTTATTATTTATGCATTGTTACGTTGTTGACGTTCTACAAAAAAATAATGGGTACACTTAACTCTTTTTCGTTATAATATGCTTTAATTAGTCCTCTTTGCATAATATTTATCATTCCAGCTTGCGAGCGGCTTTTCTCATGAAAAGTCCTTTGAATACTGAGCTCTTATTTCTTGAAAAATAGAGAAAGGATATATTGCGTTAAGAATATCTTCTTTCAAAGAAGGCTCAACTACTCAGAATCTGATTTCTATGTTATATTTGTATGAGAATAAGCTCTTATCTAGTTTTGATTAGCAGAAACATATTTTATAAAGTCATTTAACAGTCCAACATACGAACATTTAAAACTATCGGATCCCTGTGAAATGTAGTGGAAGAAATAAGGAGGATTAAGAAATGAAAGCAATTCACAGGAAAGCAATTGTATTGAATCTTTTCCTGGCAATTTTTTTTCTAACTGCAGGAACAGCCACAGCGTGTTATGTCAGTCCTGTACACCCAGCGACAGATACCGGGTTAAAGGAAGTACCATATGATATCAACGGCGTTTTTACAACCGTGTCAGGTATCACCTACAACTCTACATTAGGTGGATTTGCCGCAGACAACTCAGGAATAGTTTACACTGTCACTCAGTATGACCGGCTGTTTACGATCGTGGAGGATGGCTTCAGCTCTCCTTTGTTCTTCACCATTGACGATAAACACGGTACTCATTTCTTCAGCCATAGAAAGAATGGGAATACCACATTGTTCCGAAGCGGTATCATTGAGTCGGACGACGTTTTCTCAACGGGGATTATCTCCAGTTCAGGTGGGGTTGTCAAGGTCCAAACGGCTCTCGCAGTTCGTAACGGAACGACAGTTCCTGATGACAGAATGGAGAGCCCTAATCTCACCGGCAATTGGACAACTGCCCAGAATAGTGTTTACCAGATAAACAGTCAGGAAGGAAATGTGTTTTCCGGTAAAATCACCGCACATGGGAAAACAACATTCACACCGTTTGCCGGATACATCGACGAGCTTGATGAAGATGGTACAGTCGAGATTGTTATGCTCTGTGTGAGAGGCAACTGCATCTTAGGCGATGTCAACGTTAGCGCACATAATATAAACATTCCATATGTTCTCTATGCTGATGGCAGAATTTCATCCTCACCCCACGAGGCTGAGTGGCCGGAAACCAATATGTCATACAACGTGACTCAGGAAAAAGCCACAGTTCTGAACTGTGATGGGATTATCGAAGATACCTCCAAACAGGTACGTTTGCTGTCGGTGACGGATGAGAAAACATGCCGGTATAATCTGACCTCTGCCTCCGACAATATCACAATTATCGGCATTGCCCAGAGAGACAATTCATTTATCGAGTATTCTCCAGAGACTGGACTCATCCGCGGTTTCGTTAAAGGTCATACAAAATATGATTTCCGGGGAGGACCTGACTTTTCAGAAGCTTCGGTCCATAATTTGAAGCAGAAGGAAGGATAAGAATCAGGGAAATTCTAAATTAAACATCAGATCGGACAATCAATTTTAAGAAATTCCCTTGAAAAAGGGAATTTTTTTTAGATTTAACTCTTTAATGCCAATAGAAAAAGCATGCAATTACTCAAAACCTAATTTTTATTTTTTCCTCTTTCACCCATGTCCTTACAGACATTAGGGGAACATCTCATGTCACTTTCTATACTATATTTTTCGCGATTTTTCACATACGCATTTTTTATAAAATCAGATATATATTCTAAAATTCATTTAAAATTATTGAAATATGATGAGCCCCATCACATAATCAAAAATGTGGAAGGGAAAATTTTCCTTTTGTTCTTAAAATTCGATTCATCTCGTAGAAAAGAAGTATCATAAGATGCTTATTTTAGCCGATTTTGATACATCTCAAGATTAGAAAGTTGTAAGGAAAGATGACATATATGGACGTAATAGGGGTTTTTGGAGCTACTTTGACTTTGATTTTGCATTATTTGCAAAGGAAAAACAAGGATCTGACTAAGGATCTGACTTTTCAAGAGCTTCAAAATTCACATGTTTTATCCGTCAGTAAGGAATTAAGCGATAAAATCCAAAAGAAATTTGGGGATCTAGAAGCGATAAATCTGTTTGTATTAAAAATTAAAGTTGAAAATCCAGGCTTGCCCATTAAAAGAAGTGATCTCACAGAACCGATTGAATTTTCTTTTGATAAAGAATTTCTTGAATGCACTTGTATTGAAAACCCAAAACACATAGGTGTAGCTCTAAGTTGCAGTGATGATAGCAAAACAGAATATTGCAACTTTAACTTAATGACTCCACATGATTACTTTACCCTCCAGTTTGTTAGCTTACAGAAACTTTCTACTCCATTAATTAATTTCCGAATTGACGGTTTATCCAAAGTAGATATTGTCTCAAGTTCTGGTCGAGACAGATCTTTCTCTAAAGTGTCAACAAATCACCAGATGATTAAAAAGATAGCAATATTGGTGACAGTAGTTATTTTCTTCGGTGCATTGTTTGGATTCTTTTAATGCGGGCAGAAGGGAAAGGAAAGAGTTACAAGCCTTTTCTGAATGAGGACGTTAAGAGGGGTATATTTTTTACATCTTTTAAAAAAATAAACAGGATATAGGTTGTTTAATTTAAAAAGAGGTTATGTAAAGTCAGCCCGATGGTTCCAATTACTGGAGTTTCGGGAAATTGATTTTTAGACTATGCTATTTTACCCTTTGATTACCGCACCATTAAATACAGAAAGTAGAACACAGCGAATAAACTTTGATTTTGTTCTAATTAACAAAACTATACTTTATAAATCAATTCAACAGTCCAACATAAAAAAATTAATATGGTGAAAATACTACATTACGTAAAGAAATAAGGAATGCTTAAAAATGAGCAAAACACTTTATGAAAGTATAAAAATTATACCTGCGCCTTTGTTAGCATTTCTACTTGCAGTAGTTACACCAAAAATACTAACCGATTATAGTATTTTTCGGGATGAATTACTTGCAGACGAAAAAATATTATGGGCCGGTCAACCTGAAACAAAATTTATATTAAAAGGGGAAGATGTAATCCTATCCCTATTCGGCCTTTTCTGTACAGGATTTATGAGCCTTTTTTTTCTGGACGATGACTTTATAACATCAGGCGATCTATTTGAGATTTCGATCTCTATCGTTTTTATGCTAGTTGGTTTATACTTACTTTTCGGGAGAATTATTATTGATAACTATGAGAAGAAGAGAACTTTCTATGCTGTAACAAACCAGAGAGTGCTTATTATAACTAATATACACAAGAAGAATGTGCAAGCTCAGTTAATCAATCAAATTCCTGTTCTCATTAAATATGTTCACAAAGATAGGATCGGCACAATTCAGTTTGATAACGTCCAGTGTGATATGAGTGGTGAAACTGTTAGCTATATATATCCACCAACTTTTCGTGATATAAAGGATGTAGATACTATATACAAATTAATAAATGATTTAAGAAGACCTTGTGAAATAGCTTCAATGTAATAAAAATAGATAATGTTCACAAGCTTTCAGCTTTTTGAGGATAACAACGTTTTGTCCTTAAATGTAGCTATTTTCTTGAGATCGGATAAAACCTGCTGTGCGTTTGAGTTAAATTCATTCCAAAGACTACAGACGCTTTTAAAATTCGCTGTCTTATATCCCTCTATTTTGAATCCCTATTTTCCTATTGATGATCTCAATCTGATTTAACGTAAAAAAAGTATTAGAAACACATAGCAGAGTTGATAGGGCTGTCCAATTTTACATAGGTTTTAATAAAAGTTCCCATCGCTCTTCTACCACACCTATTTTCCATGTATTATTTTCGACCTGTTCTAGAGGAATAAATCCAAAGCTACTGTATAAATGATGTGCAATCTCCAAATTCTGTTTTGTCCACAAGAACACCTGGCTGAACTTTTTTTGCTTACAGTAGTCAATTGCTGTGGTCATTAACTGTCTGCCTAAACCTATTCCGCGAAATTCTGGTTCTATTAAAAACCACCTGAGCTGTGCCGTAATTTTGTCTGTACTTACAATTCCTATAGAGCCAACAATCTGGCCATTATATTCTGCTACCCAGATTTCCCCTTCAGACCGATGCTCAAAATATTTTACTAGGCTATCCAGCACGTACTGCTCAAAAGTTCCGCCAAGTCCACATTCTTTTTCGTAAAGGATACAGTGTCTGTAAGCTATATATCCAGCATCACCCTGTTTTTGCGTACGTATCGTAATGTCTTTAACTTTCCGACTATCCATAATATCTCTTATTGCAAGCATGTGATTTATGAGATTTCGCTTAATTTTCTAAATTGTAAAACGAAAATTGTGGAAATTGTAAGGGCATCTGTGGAAAGTGAGTTCTGTTGTGAGTGTAGCCAGGGGGTCCTGAGGATTAGAGGAAAAAGAAAAAAGCAAAGATGGGTGTCTTTACCCCTCATAAAGTAACCATGTAAATATCATTATTTCCATTACGGGCATCTTGGAACACAATTTTATTGCTATATAAGCAGGGATTCTCAATATAGGTAAATGGCAATTGAATATTCTTTTTAGTCGAAAAATCATACATGCCGGTAAACATTCCAGTGTACATATCATTATAAACTATCCGATTACCATATATTGAAAGGGAAAATGGTATCATTCCACTGCTGAGTATTACAGATGTCTTTTTTGTGGAAATGGAATATAACATAATCTTGGCCACACCGTTGGCATCTTCGGTACACCAAACGATATTATTTCCATAAATTGCAGGTGAATATCCATTAGTGGCAATCCGAGTTTCTTTTTTTGTCGAAAGATTTAGCATATAAATACCGGGACCGGGACTTGTATGGGTGTCGGACCAGACAATTATGTTTCCATATGCTCCTGGTTCTGTTTGATCTGCTGTATTCGTAGTTATTCTGGTCGTTTTCTTAGTCGAAATCTCGTACATATAAATGTCCCAGTTTCCGTTCCGTTTATCCTGCCAAACTATCTTGCTGCCGGAGACAAAGGGATTTTCTGCAACAACATTTGCAGTAACTCTTGTTTGGATTTTCTTTGCCATATCCGTTAGATAGATATCACTTCCACCATTCCTGGCATCTTGCCAGACAATATAATTTCCCCATAACGAAGGCTGCGTTTGATCATATGTATTTGTTGACATTCGAGTTTCAGTCCATGCTGAACCTATTCCGCTCGCTATCAATAATATAAAGATAGCAGATAATAACGCTATAACTCGATAGTGCATTTTTATTATCCACATGCAAAAACCTCGATAAATGTGTTAAGCAGGTTGTGATTTCCTTAAATGAAAAAACGTTTTGAACTTTTAAACATGGTACAACCTTAATCTCTAACTCTTTAGATATTATTTAATTATACCGAAGTTTTTTTGCAAACCAATGTATTATATTCAAAAACGAGTTAGAAATTCTATAGAGTTTCCAATGAATATTTTTCCTTTTAGATCTTAAACTTCGGGGCAAGGAGAAAACAAACCAACGCGATGATATATTTTTCATTAGAAGGAGTAACGATTCTAAGCTATTCTAAGTCTTTTTTAAATAACTACTGAGTTTACATGCTATTTGGACTAAGAAGATTAAACTTACTTTTTTTGTTCTTCTTTCGCCCATGTCCTTACAGACATCAGGGGAACATCTCATGTCACTTTCTATATTATAATTTTTGCGATTTCTCGCATACATATTCTTAATAAAATCAGATCTATATAATAAACTTCATTTAAAATTATTGGAATATGATGGATCATATAACATCACCATAAAATGTGAAAGGGAAAATATTCCTTTTATTATTAAATTCTATTTTTTTAGTAGAAAATATGTGTAATAAGAGGCTTATTTCAGCCAATTTTGATTACTTCAAAAGTAAAAAGTTGTAAGAGAAGATGGTGTATATGGATGAAATAGGAATTTTTGGAGTTATTCTGGCTCTAATTTTGTAATAATAATGGTTTCACTTTAGAATGTTGGTAAATTGTTAGACAGTTTGGTCATAAGGAATATAAAGATTATGTGTGATCAACTGTGTAATAAATTATATACACTCAAAGGGTGAAACTATGAGAAAACAAATGTTTTACACAATATCTTTTTGTTTAACATTATGCTGTCTTCTTTCAATAGGAATTGTAAGTGCAGCAGCAGATACACAAGTTAAAAACGTAGGAATGACAGACTCTCCCGCAGTAATCAATTATAATGGCGTATTATATTGTTTCCATCAAGGATCGAATTACAATGGTCAACCTTGGTATAGTACTTTTAACGGAACGACATGGGATAAAGATATACAAGTTAAAAATGTAGGAATGACAGACTCTCCCGCAGTAACAGATTACAATGGAGTATTGTACTGTTTCCATCAAGGATCAAATAATAATGGTCAGCTCTGGT
>CAZLNG010000001.1:101642-164900 GCA_964560735.1 uncultured Methanosarcinales archaeon
GCTCTCCATCAGTAATCAATTATAATGGAGTATTGTACTGTTTCCATCAAGGATCAAATAATAATGGTCAGCTCTGGTATAGCACTTTTAACGGAACCACATGGGGTAAAGATATACAAGTTAAAAACGTAGGAATGACAGGCTCTCCATCAGTAATCAATTATAATGGAGTATTGTACTGTTTCCATCAAGGATCGAATTACAATGGTCAGCTCTGGTATAGCACTTCTACAAATACGGTGATTCCAGAACTCATTTATTAAATCTTTTGATTTAACAAATCTATCCATATGCATTAGCGGCACTGCAAGGAGCGCCGCTGAGTCTTACTCACGAATAAGAAATAAGATTAGAACTTACACACTTAGGTCCAAAATTAAGTACAGCAAACATTATATTTTAAATCTTAATTTTTGTAAGTACGAGTTACTGCTGTTAATTACATACTTCAAGTACGTAAGTTCTAATAATTTTTTGCGCAGTGCATAGTTTTACCATTAAACCTATGCATCTCAATTTGGAATTTGCAAAACTTTCGCTACACTACCTAAACGCACATGAGCTTCTTCTAACTGAAGGTACAAATAATGAAAGTAATCGAAAGTACTTTCACACCTACTAAAAAAATAAAAATTAATTTTACCCACAAATCGTTCTTCTCAATTTGCTTACCTCTACTTTTTTTGGGAGGCGCCGCCAGATAAACTGGCGGAGGCGTCCTATTATGCGTAGATTCAAAAGGCTTCTGAGTAAATAGAAGTCTTTCTCATCAAGACGGTTGTAGTTGCTTTAGCGTATTCTGGAGCCGGGCTTTATTTCTTTGTCCGGCATCAGGGCTGCTACGATTTCGGCGCCGTCGTCGGCTGCTAGCATCATGCCGTTTGATTCGACTCCGCAGAGTTTGGCGGGTTTCAGGTTGGCGAGTACGATTACACGTTTTCCTACAAGCTCTTCTGGGGTGTAATACGAAGCCATGCCTGCAACAAGCTGTCTTGGCTTTTCTTCACCGATATCTACTTCGATACGCAGGAGTTTTTTGGACTTTTTTATGGGTTCGGCTAGTACAACCTTTCCTACTCTGATGTCGAGTTTTGCAAAGTCTTCGTACTCGATTGTGGGCAGGATTTCTATTTTTTCTGCTGCTTTCTGTCCGATTTCCTCTGCTTCGGCTTTTTCTGCTGCTTTCTGTCCGGTTGCTTCCGCTTTTACTTCTTCGGGGCCCATCCCTTCGGATTTTGTGGGTTCTTTTCCGTTGCCTTTTCCTGCGGCTTTCTTTGCGTTGGCGGCTTTTACCCTCTGGTTTGCGATCTCTTCCATTTCCCCTATCCTGTCGTCTTCGAGTTTGGTGAAGAGGATCTCGGGTTTTGCAAGTTTTATGCCTGGGCTCAGGGGGGCGAGTGCTTCTTCGTACAGGGCTGTATGGAGATCTCCTTCCAGCCCGAGGCCTTTCCAGGCGGTTTCCATTGTCTGCGGGATTACCGGCTCAAAAATAAGGCTGAGAGCTTTTGCCAGGTGGAGGCAGTTGTAAAGGACCTGCCCACAGGCTTCCCTGTCCTGCTTTATCAGGCTCCAGGGCTCATGGGACTGGAAATAAGTGTTCCCGAAAGAGGCAAGGGCCATTGCAGAATCAACGGCTTTTTTAAACTCATATTCGGACATCGCTGCTTTTACTTCTTTCAGGGCTTTTTCGATTTCTTCTTTCACCTGCGGGTCAAGTTCTCCTGCAGGGACTTCTCCGTAGTTTTTGAAGGCGAAGAGCATTGTCCTGTAGAGGAAGTTTCCGAGCACGGCTACCAGTTCGGTGTTAATCTTTTCCTGAAGCACGCGCCAGGAGAAGTTCAGCTCCTTGGTGTGGGAGGTGTAGCTTGCAAGGTAGTATCTTAAAAGGTCGGGATGGAAGCCGTGGTCAAGGTAATCTTCTCCCACCCAGACAACATAGCCTCTGGTCTTGGAGAATTTCTTGTCTTCGATTTTTACCATCCCTGAAGCTACAACGGCTGTAGGCACTGAATAGTCTGCCCCATTCAGCATTGCAGGCCAGAAGATACAGTGATGGTAGGTGATATCTCCTCCTATAAAGTGGACAATCTCTCCGTCATTTTTCCAGTATTTTTCCCAGGAATCTCCTGCCTGAGCAGCCCATTCTTCAGTAAAAGCGATATAACCTATAGGAGCGTCCACCCAGACATAGACTACAAGGTCGTCATGTCCAGGGAATTTTACTCCCCACTCCAGGTTTCTTGTAATGCACCAGTCTGTAAGCCCCTGCTTTACCCAGCCTAATGCATAATTTCTGGCGTTGATAGTTCCTCCAAGGTCATTTGAAAGATAGTCCATGAGGTAGTCGCTGAATTCGGAGAGCTTGAAAAAGAAGTGTTCCTGCTGGCGGTACTCGGCAGGTCCTCCGCAAATAGTACAGATAGGGTTTTGCAGTTCTCCTGGCTCAAGGTGCTTTCCGCATCCCTGATCGCATTCATCTCCTCTTGCGGTTTCCCCGCAATGGGGGCAGGCTCCTTCTACATAACGGTCAGGGAGGAAACGGTTGCAGTTCGGACAGTAAGCAATTTCAATAACTTTTGGATATACGTAGCCTTTTTCAATCAGCCTGTTAACAATATCCAGAGTCCTGTTGTGGTTCTCAGGATCATCCGTTGTCCCGAAGGCATCAAAGTAAACTCCTAGCTGCTTGAAAGTTTCGTCAAAATGTTTGTGGTATATCTCTACAAGCTCTTTAGGAGTGATCCCGAGTTCTTCGGCGTTCACGACAATCGGGGTGCCGTGGGTATCCGAGCCGCACACAAAGGTAACTTCCCTCCCTTCCTTTTTCAGGGATCGGGCAAAGATATCAGCGGGCACATAGGTCCGGAGATGCCCGATATGGGCCTTGCCGTTAGCATAAGGCAGGCCACAGGTGACAAGTACGGGTTTACTGGATGATTCTGACATTTTGATCTCCATCTATCTGTTTGTGAATATATGCTCCTTCGAGGACTACAATTCTGAAATATATTTCGTTTTCTTGTTTTTTATAAGGTAATCTATTTGAGGAATAGTTTATAATCCTATATATAGAAAGGTGAAATTCAAAGATACTGAAAGATGCAGAGATACTGAATACAGTTTTAATAGTAGCTCCAACATTCCAGACTGTTACTTACAGACTGTTACTTAAATAGATTGTATATATGCAAATATTCTGTAGATAATCTTTTTTGCAGTTCTCTGCTGCAGCAGTATACCTGCATTTTTATTAAAGTTTTCAATAAGCTTAACAATGAAGATTAAGTCCGGAAATTAAAACGATAAATCCACATCATATGGTAAGTAAGAATGAACGATAAGCATATTAATTCAGAAGGTGCGAGTCCAGAGGGCATATCTGGAGATGAGGTTTCAAGTAATGCCCGGCACGAAAGAGAACTTTATACTTCTGGTGAGGAGCTTAACTGTTCCAGCGAAACTACCTCATGTTCAGGTTCCCCCCAGGATACTTCAAATTCCGTAAAAACAACCTCCCAGGGCGACCCATTTAATGCCCCTGAAAAAAATAAAATTGAAAATGAGAGTCCAGGCATGAATCCAGCTTTTTCTTCTCAGAATAAGAAAGGCAGCTCAATTTCCTATCTGGTGGTTTTACTGGCTCTGCTCACTGTCATACTGGTCAGTATTGCGGTAATTTTCTATGGCTTGGGCTTTGGAGGAGATCTAGGAAGTTCGGAAAAGGTAGCTGTCATTTATATCCAGGGCACTCTTCTTTCTGGAAATGTTCCCGGAGGGCTTGGATATGCGACTTCAGAAGAGATTTCTGAGAATATTCGCAGTGCTGCAGCGGATAAGAATGTCAAGGCAATTGTGCTCCGGATCAACAGTCCGGGAGGATCTCCTGCGGCAGCTCAGGAAATTGTACGAGAAATTAAGAAAGCTCAGGCAAAAGGAATACCTGTTATCGTTTCTATGGGAGATCTTGCAGCCAGTGCAGGATATTATATCTCTGCGCCTGCAGACTACATTATTGCAAACCCCTCTACAAATACCGGATCTATCGGAGTTATCTGGGTTTTCCAGAACATGTCCGCCAACAATTCAAAAGAAGGCATAGAATATTACATCTCAAAGTCAGGGGAATTTAAAGATATGGGAAGTACCTGGAGAGGACTTACGGATGAGGAAAAAGAGTATGCTGACTCTGTAGTTATGGAAAGTTATGAAGATTTTATATCTGTCATTGCAGAAGGACGGAATATGACCCGAAGCGAAGTAAAAACGCTTGCTGACGGCCGTATATACACAGGAATCAGAGCAAAAGACCTGGGTCTTGTAGATGATTTTGGGAATCTCTATGATGCAATTGATAAAGCTGCAGAACTCGGGGGAATTGAAGGAGAACCGAGAGTTATGTATATGAACAGGGCAAGTCTCTCAAGGCTGCTTCTGGGTTCGGGTTCCGGAAATTCTAACGAGACAGCCAATCAGTTTGTCAGTTATTTCGAGGAAAGCCCTTACGGAAAGCTCCTTGCATAAAAACCTCATTCTTTTTTTCTATTTTTGTTGTCTATTTCTCTGTTTTTTATCTTCTATTTTCTATTTTTTTATCTTCTATTCTTCTATTTTTTGTTTTTTATTTCTCCATTTATTCATTTTTCTTTTTCTATTTTTGTCTTTTCCTTTTATTGGGAAAATTGGAATATATAAGTTCATTTTGATTGTTTCATGGATCTTTTTTTAAAAATTAGTAGCTTAGAAAACGCAAAATATATACAATACCCATTACATCTCGGGCTAATATGCTGGAACTCAAATTTGTACGTAATACTCCCGAAATTGTCAGGCGTGCCCTTATCAGCAGAAATATGGGCACTGAGCTTATAGATAGCCTCCTTGAATATGATATCTCCTGGAGAGAATGCCTCTTAGAGGGTGACAGTTTAAAACATAAGCGGAATGTAGTCACCCGTGAGATAGCGGAGTTTAAGAAGGAAAAAAAGGACGCTTCCGCCAAAATTGAAGAAATGAAAAGCATAAATGACCGTATTAAAGAACTGGACGATAAAATAAGAGATTATAAGTCAAAAATAAATGAAATAATGCTTAATATCCCAAATATTCCCTCTGAAACGACACCAGTTGGTAAGGACGAGAATGACAATCCGGTTATAAGAGTTATTGGGGAGCCAAGAAAATTCACATTTACTCCAAAGCCCCACTGGGAAATTGGAGAGGCTCTGGATATTCTGGACTTTGAGAGAGGAGTCAAGATTGCAGGCCAGGGTTTTACAGTCTATAAAGGTCTGGGCGCAAAACTCGAAAGGGCACTTATAAACTTCATGCTTGATGTACATATCAGGCAGGGGTATCTCGAAGTTTTCCCCCCTGTGCTTATCAACGAAAAAGCCATGACCGGAACCGGACAGCTTCCAAAGTTCAAAGATGATATGTACGGATGCACTGACGGTTTCTATCTCGCCCCCACTGCAGAAGTGCCTGTAACAAATCTCTTCATGGACGAGTATATGGAAAAGTTGCCCGTATTTCTTACGGCATATACTGCCTGTTTCAGGCGTGAGGCAGGAAAACACGGTCAGGATACCAGAGGCATTATCCGCCAGCACCAGTTCAATAAAGTTGAGCTTGTCAAGTTCGTAATGCCGGATACGTCCTATGAGGAACTTGAAAAGCTCACCATTGATGCGGAAGAGATTCTCAAGCTCCTTAAAATCCCATATCGTGTAGTAAGCCTCTGTACTGGAGACCTGGGATTCTCAGCAGCCAAAACCTATGATATTGAAGTATGGGTACCCACACAGGAGAAATATCGGGAAATCTCTTCATGCTCGAATTTTGAGAACTTCCAGGCAAGAAGGGCTAATATTCGCTATAGAACCCCTGAGGGGCCGCAGTTCGTCCATACCCTTAACGGCTCAGGCCTTGCTGTCGGTAGGACCGTTGTTGCAATACTGGAAAATTATCAGCGTGAGGACGGAAGCGTGGAAATCCCGGAGGTTCTCATACCGTATATGGGTGGAGCCAAAGAAATTAGTAAAGAAGCTTAAGTGTAAAGATACTTTGAATAACTTAGTAACTTTACTTATTTTTCTTCTCTTTTTTTCCTTTTGTTTCTTCTTTTCTTTCATCCATTAGATTCTTCTGAATTTCCGGCTTTTCTCCTGCATAGTTTGTCCAGAAGCAGGATATTATTAACCATGAGAGATGCACTCCAGCCCAGCGGGATTGCCCAGGCAGGTTTGCCTGTGGATTTATCCACCTGTTCAGGGAGTAGTCCTGTACTGGTTGCACCGGCAAGAGCCCATTTAAGGCATTTGATTCCTTCATCAGTCAATTTCTTTACGTGTTCGTCCTCTTTTCCTTCTTTTCCGGGGGGGAGATCGAGGGCAAGGGCAAGCATTGCTTCTGACAGCCAGAGTGTAGTTACTATCCACGGGTTTCCATCAATGTAACTGTCATTTTCATATCTTTTAATTCCGTAACCCTGATTAACAGGCATTGAGAGCTTTTTCTGAATATTTTCTATCAAAAATAAGATCATATCCTTTTCTACAGGGTCCTGCGGAGACAGCATCCCGAAGGGGATATAAGCGCCCAGAACGCTCGCATCAATTGTTTTGTCCAGTTTCTCATTCATGATTCCTTTTGCAAAATAGCCTTCCGGGAGCCAGAAACGATCAATAGTAGCCTGTTTGATAAATTCGGCTCTTTTCTTCCAGCGCCTTGCCATGCCAGCTTCCCCATTTTCTTCAGCCAGGTGAGAGGCACCCATGAGCCCGGCATATATCGAGGCATTTGTATATGTAAAAATTCCGTAATAAGTCTCCCACAGGTCCATGCAGCTTTCATGAATTCCGGATTTAGTCCTCTTCATCAGATACTCAGCAGCCCTGAGTACGGAAACCCATACTTCTTCCAGAAACTCAACTTTTTTCAGACCCTCAAGAATTCTGTAATAAATATCCATAGCATAAAGCGTGGACCCGGTTTCATCTATCTGAGTCGAGTAATCAAAATTCCCCCAGGAAGGGGCTATATCTCCATTGAGCCAGTAGCGCTGAAACCAGGAGCCGTCAGGAAGCTGAGTCCTGATACACCATTTGAAAAACCGATCACAGTACTCCGGATATCCTGAATGTTTGAGTGCAAGTACAATCTCTGCGGTATCTCTGTTCCAGCAAAATCCGTATCCTCCGCATTTTTCAAAATTGGAATCAAATTCCGGGGCAGCTACAAAGGATCCATATTCCTGATCGTTAAGGAGGTAAAGCATCAGTAGAGACCTGTTATATGCACTGAGAAGCTCCTGTCGCAGGTTATTCTGCCCTTCCAGGCCTGGCATTTTGAGCACTTTCTTTTTTGCAAGCCACATAACCCAGTTTTCCCGGGTCTTCTCGAAAATGTACTCCAGAGGTAATTTGGAGAGCTCCTGCATTCTCTTATAGAGAAGGTTTCTTGAGGAGGCTGCTCCTATCAAAATAACAAACTCATTTGCTCCTTCAGGTTCCAGTTCAAGGTCCCAGCCAGCTGCATTATTAATGTTTCCGATGTCTTCTTTATTTCGCTGGAGTTTTCCATCTTCCATATCATATTTGGAATTTGTCCACCATATGGTATCCATTGCTTTTCCAATCTGCCAGTCGGTAAAATCTGGCAGAGAATGAAGTCCTATGTAATAGTTTTGCCAGTACTGGACGAGCAGGCGAGCGTTTGAATCGCAAAACGCTGAATTTTTCTTTGAAGTTTCCCCTACGTTAAAGTTCGAATAATAGAAGAATTTTCCTGAAATCTTTTTCTGAGACTGTACCTTAAACCTGCGGATCAGGACAGGTACGTCAGGGTGCACCAGGTCAAGAATCGAGATCCGGATTCCAGAATCGTGATAAAGTTTTGTGGATACTATATTTGTATCTTCTATATAGTTCTGAATGGAATGCCAATCATTATCGTTTGTCCAGAGAAGCCTTTCTCCGGTGTGTATGCAGGCAAGAGACTCTTCAACGTGTTGAGCATGGTCTCTGCGAGGATAAAATAAGCCTAAGAGTTCTCCTTTTCTTCCCATTGTTATGAGAAGTTCTTCGTTTCCGAGAATGACATTAGGTTGCCTGATCACTGTGTTTCCCCCTGATCTGGTCTTCCTGGCTTATGCTGGAGGGAGCTAGCGAAATTATGTGTTCACATACTTTCTTTCCTGTGGCTTTACAGCTGACTTCTCTCACACTTATATTCTTCCCGAAATATTCGGTCAGGTAACCTGCAAAATAGCCGCTCATAAAAGCACAGACAGGCTGTTCAGAGGCTCCGTAAACGTCGGCTATGAACGAGTCTTTAACGATGATTTTTCCTTCATAAGTCTCAGGATTACATTCTATTTCCAGAATTCCCCAGCCTACGCCTCTATATAATTCCGTAAGGACGTTTCCGAAATTACTGTCATTTAGAGGCATGATACTCTTAAAATATTTCGCAGCGTGAATTCCTCCTTTAAGCCCAGAAAGGGTAAGAAGCCCCTCTGCATGCGGCACACTTTCATTGAGAGTTTTAATGATATCAACAATTGTGAGGGCTCTTGCCATAACTCCCCTGACACCTATGACATTAAGGGGGAAGTCTACAGAATGTATCATCCCGTATTCTGAAATTCCATACTCAACTCCACTTACGATTTTCAGGTCCTTTATTTTTTGAACTAATTCTTCAAGATCAATATCTTTTTTAAGTTCAGTAAATACTGAATACTCTCCTGAACTTTGCGTAATGTTATCCAGGTGCCCGAAAATAATGGATACATTCTCTTTTTCAAGAAAATCAGATATTAAGGATAAGGATCCAGGCTCTTTCAAATAAATAATTTTGAACCATACAATCTGCGAGCCTTCGTTAAAGCCCGCAAATGTGAATAAATCTTTAACCATTTGACTCAAACTCCCATAATAAATATGTATACATTTTAATTAAGTTATTGTACTAAGTTTCCTGAATACCTGGGCTTTAAAATCCATAAGCACGGCCATGAAATTGACTGCTGCGTCGAAGGGAGTGGAGTGAACACTGAAATAAGAATGTACGTCTCCGTCCCCTAACCACTTTGTACACATGTAGTAATAGTGGTCCGAGGTGAGAAGGTGTTTCCATATTTTCAGAATTTCAGGGTCTTCCGTTTTTCTTACAAAGGGTTCAAGTAATTTTATCTCTTCAAAACAACGTCTTTGCATATCGTTTCCAAGCCATGCGCTCGTGTCGCGTTCCATATCAGCCCAGGAGATGGTCGAAAAGTCTCCAACATCTATTTCGGCTGCCGGGAGATATTTTTCTACAAGTTCGAGAGGAGTGCTGAAACTCATGTGAGTCTTGAGGACTTCTCCAGGCAGTTTTTTAAGAAAGGTGAAAATTCCAGTTTCTTCCCACTGGTGTTCTCCAAAGGTCTCATAGTCCATAAAGATATTAACACAATCCTCTTTAATCCCTGAAGCCCATGATGCCCATTTTTCCGCTGTCAGCGGGTATCCTTCCCACCATCTTGCTGAAAAGCGATATCCTATATCATCACTCAGTTTGTAGTTTCTAAAAATGATGGGGATTTTTGAACCTTTTGCCCTGTAAAGGACATTAGGGGATCTTCCATCAAGCATATGATCCGCACCTTCAGTAAGGATTGCCTTATATCCAAGATCAGATGCAATCTTTGCTATTGTATTATTGTAGAGCAGTTCAGTGTTTCGGAATACCTGAGGTTTAACTCCCAGAAGGCCAGAAATGCGTTCTCTATGTTCCTTTATTTCTTCAATAAATTCTGTTTTATCTTCAAAAAGGCTTGAGAGGGAATGATAGAATGTTTCGTCCAGGAATTCCACAGCTCCTGTTTCAGCCATCTGTCGGAAGCCTTCAAGCACTTCTTTTCCCCAGAGTTCACATTGTTCGAGCAGGGTTCCTGTAACAGAAAGAGAAAACCTGAATTCTCCTCCATGCTCGTCAATAGAATCCAGAAGAACGTTGTTTGCAGGAACATAGCATTTCTTTGCTACTCTTTCAAAGATTTCCCTGTTGCTCCTGTCATCAAAATAGCGGAAAAAGCCAGATCTGTCATCAGGCCAGAACCTGCGCAACCTGAAGGGTTGATGCACCTGAAAATACAAACAAACCGAAGTCATGCTCTCTCCTCAAGGACCGCTCTCCTTAAATCGGAAAGGATGGAAAAATAGTTAACAGCCCTTTCATACCCCTCCCTGATGTTTCCAGGGTTCATTGAAAAGAAGATTTCGCTCTGCTGTAGGTAGCCGAATACTTCTTTTAGTTTCCGGTAATTTTTATTTTCTTTAAGCTCTGAAAGTTCTTCTCCGACTCTTATCAGCTCTCGCATATAGAGCTGCTGAGCATGGTTTCCCACTGCATTATGCATTCCATAGCGAATTGTTTGTTCGGTTCCGAGAGTAGGAAGCCTTAAAGGCTTGAATCTCCTTACGGCTTCATAAGGTGTTAACATTTCAATGCCTCTTGTTTTAAGGGCTTCTGGAAAATTCCGGATAAAATCGGCTATTGCACCCTTGTTCCTATAGTGAAAGCAGAGATTTGTATAATTTAAATAAAGGGTCAGGACATCTCCGTCTATGCTTGCGATCCAGTCTGCAAACTTTTCCGGAATAAGAGGGTATCCCTCCCAGTCTTTTTTCGAAAAACGCAGTTCCAGGTCTTCACTAAGATTTATATGCCTCAGTAGAGTTGGAACATGGTTTTCAAAAACATTTCCAGGATCGTATCCATTAAGGATATTTCTTGACCCCTCAGCAATGAGGCATTCAAAACCCATATCTCCAAGCATTTTTCCCACTCTTTCGGTGTACAGGAGTTCGGTGTTTACAAATGTTCTGGGGGTAATTTCTAACAATTCCCTGAGCATCTCCTTATAATTGAGCACTTCCTCCTTAAACCATGAAAGGTCAGGATACAATGAACTCAAAGAATGGTAACTGCAGCTCCCTGTAAATTCAACCCCTCTACTTTCTTCGAGTTCTCGGAAAGATTCCAGAATTTCAGGATACCATCTGCATTGTTCAAGAAAAGGCCCTGATAGGTCAAAGGAATACTTTCCCCCTTTCTCCACAGATTCCAGAAGCAGGTCATTGAGGCGCAAAATTTGGCTACTTACTTTTAAAAATCTTGAAAAAATTTGATTTCGGTCAAAATACCGGTCCGTTTCAGGCACACCGGAAAAACCTTCTACAGGCCAGTACCATTTTGGACTGTAAGGTAGATGCACTCCCATACAGATGCACACAGCTTTCATAGCAAAGTAATCTAGTGCGGAAACCTACTAAAAACTATTGTTTAGCTCCATTTCTACCCTGCATTAAAACTAAGTATCAGACTCAGAAATATTCAGTAACTAAGAATCAAAAGAGAAAGCTGTTTTAAAAATAAAAATGAGGGTTGTCAGATGAAATATCTTAAAACAGCCTAAATATCTAAAAACAGCCTGAAAAGATGGATGGGATTTTATCCCATCTTCAAGGCGTAATTTTAGGATCAGCAAAATTCTAACCCCTAAATTAGTCTGCTTGAGCAAAGCGAAACAGCCTGCGTACTCGATGCGCAATTTGGGTGCAGAGGCACAACTCGGGCGCCGAAGTGAAACTCGGGTGGGATATTATCCCATCATAAACTTTGTAAGACTGCCGTATGCGTCAGAAATTTCTTTTTGGGAAAGGGAAATCTCGAAATCTTTTCCTTTGATCTCAAGGGTATCTCCCTCTACCTTACCGATAGTGGCGTGGGGGATATCTTTGAGACTCTCCTGTAAAGCTTCGGGTTCGTCTGTGGCAAGCAGGGCTCTTGCGGGAGCCTCTGAGAACAAAAGTTCCTCAGCTTTCATTTCTCCAATCTCGCTCAGGTCTACTTTTGCACCTGTGTTCCTGCACATCTTCGCAAGGCCTGCGCCGATTCCTCCAAGAGAAAGGTCATGAGCTGAACTGAGCTTTCCACTCTTTACAGCTTCTATTACGGCTTTTATGACTGCTGGGGCATTTTCTGGAACCGAAGGCACTTTTCCGGCGTTCTGGGCTCCCAAAGAGGCATAATACTCGGAGCCGCCCATTTCTGCAGTTGTTTCTCCTACCAGAATGATATAATCTCCGGGTTTTGCAAAGAAGCCTGAAGGAAGAGGCATTTCTAAATCTACTTTTCCTATCATTCCTATTGAGGGGGTCGGGAGAATTGCAGTTTTAAACTCATCGCTTTCGTTATAGAGAGAGACATTTCCTCCTACTACTGGAATAGAGAGCTCTCTGGCTCCGTCTCCGAGGCCAAGCACTGCATTTTTGAACTGCCAGTAAATTTCTGGCTTGTCGGGGTTTCCAAAGTTTAGACAGTTAACGATAGCCAGACCTTCTGCTCCTTTTACAGCCAGGTTCATGGCATTTTCGATAATAGCAGTTTTCCCTCCTGAATACGGATCAAGAAGGGTGGCTCTTGGCTGGCAGCCGCAGGAAAGTGCAATTCCTTTCTTTTCGGTAATTCTGAGTACGCCTGAGTCTTCTCCAGGTTTGACAACAGTTTTCAGCTGAACCTCATGGTCATACTGCCTGTATATCCATTCTTTTGAGGCAATATTGTAAGAAGACAGGACTTTCAGGAAAGCTGCTTTCAGGTCTTCGGGATTTTCAGGTTTCTTACCTTCTCCTTCTGTCTGAGGGGCAGGAGCAACTGACGGTTTCTCGCAGGTTGGAGCTCCTCCTGTAAGGAAACCTATTGGAATGTCAGCGACAATTTCTCCCCTGAACTCAATAGTATACTTTGGTTCTTCTGTAAGGTACCCAACTACTGCACCATTAAGGTCATACTTTGCTGCCAGAGCAAGTACGGAATCTACGTTTTCAGGGGCTACTTCAAAGAGCATGCGTTCCTGAGATTCGGCAAGCAGGATTTCATAAGCATTCATATTGGGCTCACGCTGGGGCACTGTATCTGTAATTATATAGGCGCCAAGCCCTCCCTTTGCAGCCAGTTCCGAGCTTGCTCCTGCGAGGCCGGCAGCTCCAAGGTCTTTGCAGGATTTTACATAGCCTTTCTCTATGGCTTCCAGGGTCATTTCTATTACGAGTTTTTCGGTGTAAGGGTCTCCAACCTGGACGCTTGGGCGGTCTTCGGCCTCGGCGGATTCGGAAAGATCTCTGGAAGCAAAAGAAGCTCCTCCAAGCCCGTCTTTTCCGGTGCTTGAGCCTGCAAGTATGAGCTTGTTTCCTGCTTGCTGGGAGCGGGCAGTCATAATGTTTTCTTCCCGGCAAAGCCCTACCGCAACTACGTTTACCAGTGGGTTCCCACTGTATTTTCTATCAAAGAAAGTTTCCCCATTAACAACAGGCACTCCTATACAGTTTCCGTAACCTGCAATTCCTTTAATAATCTGCTCAAAAAGGAAGAGATTTTTTGGCGTGTCCAGAGGCCCGAAGTAGAGGGGATCCATCAGGGCTATTGGACGGGCTCCCATGGAGATGATATCTCTCACTATGCCTCCTATTCCTGTGGCAGCTCCGTTGTATGGGTCTACATATGAGGGGTGATTGTGACTTTCCATGCCTATTGCAAGCACGTATTCGTCTTCGAATTTAATGACTGCAGCGTCGTCTCCCGGACCGATAATTACATTTTCGCCCGTAGTAGTGAAAGTCTTCAGGAGAGGAGCGCTTGAACGATAGGAACAGTGTTCGCTCCAAAGGTTTAAAAAACAGCCCTGCTCTACCAGGGTAGGCTCGCGTCCGAGCTCTTTTCTAATTATGTTTAAGTCTTCTTCAGGTAACATTGCCTTGCCTCTGATTCTTCAAGCCTCTTTTAGATACCAAAGTTTCGGTTTTTCGATAATTGTTTTTCTAATTTCAGGATTATTAGTGTAGCGTTAACAGACTATGCGGACATAAAGGGGTAAGGATTAGATAAATATTTCTCACCCATAATTGCGCCTCGGGAGTACGCCCCTAATTGCGCCTCGCCCGAATTGCGCCTCGGAAGTACACCCCGAATTGCGCCTCGGGAGTACGCAGTCCTTTTCACTCGCTTCGCTCGTTCAAGAGGACCAATTTATGAAGAAGTAAGAAGGAGAGTTTTTTTCAAGGAGATTTTTTTCGCTCAAGAGAACTTTGTTCTTCTGGACTATAGTTACTTAAGAAGACCGGCTGAATAAAAAAGTAAGTGAAATTAAGGAATAAGTGTAAAAAATGGGGATAATTATTAGATCTGCTGGATCATTTTTTCTACTTTTATGCCGGTTTCGCTGAGGGAATATATTTCTTCTTTTTTTGTGATTAAATCTTTTTCCTGTAGCTCTTCGAGAGTTTTTGCGACGGTTGGATATACTATTCTCAGGGTCTTCGCAATTCTTTTTCCTTCCATTTCTCCTTTTGAAGAAAGTAGGGAGAGTACTTTTTGCCTTACGTTATTTCCATTCACAAAACCTATTAACTCGTTCATCAGGTACCCCCTGTTTATATCATTTTATACGAGAGAATTTTATATAACTATATTTATATAATAGAAGTGCTTATTATATGTTTATATAGGCTATAGAAAGAGATGGAGTTCAAGATATATTTAACTTTTTGCTGGCTAAGAAAGGCTTTATCCGGCAAAAGCGGAAATCTATAGGGGATTTCTTTATTAGTTTGGCTTTCTGGAGCTTTTGTCTCCTGAATGACTCCCTATGTGATTTAGTTTTCGCTAACACTGTACTCTTCATGCAATTTCCTTGTTGATGTTACTTGACTTCATTCACTGTACCTTTTAAATAAGAAATCGAAAAAATATGAAGCCCTGGTTGGCTTTTATGCTTCATGGACTTTCTGTTCACGAGCCGAAATTCAGCATAAAGTGCCTGTAAAATACCATTAGGCTTTAATACCATCATTGATAAGTACTTTGTATCTATTCAGTTATTTTTGGATGTAAATTACATATTCAATGATTACAAATTCGGAGGACATACCAACAAATGAGCAGCGGAATGTGCCCGGTATGCGGGCTTCCAAAAGAACTTTGCATATGCGAAGAGGTAGCAAAAGAGCAACAGAGAATTACTGTAAAAGTTAACAGAAGAAGATACGGAAAAGAAGTTACCGTTGTAGAAGGCTTTGATGCCAGTGAAATTGATCTTCACGAACTTTCTACTTATCTTAAGTCAAAGTTTGCATGCGGCGGTACAGTAAAAGGAAATACTGTGGAACTTCAGGGCAATCACCTGAGCCGTATGAAAGAAGTCCTCATGGAAAAGGGTTTCACTGCTGAACAAATCAAAAACTAAACTCTAATCAGCTTCTAGATTTTAAACGGGTCTGGAATATAGAAATAATTTTCCAGGCTCTGATTCATATAAATTTCTTTCAGTTTTTCTATAGCATGCGGTTTCCCTGTGGTATCTCAAGGAAAAGATTAATCCCTCAGATAAAGGCTTTACTCGAAAAATTATAATATATCCACAATTGTTTATAAATATTTAAATGGATATGTAACTATTTAATACTAAATAATACTAAACCTATTATTATGCTTCAATTTATTTATTCAAGTGTTGGTCTCGAATGAAAACAACATGTGAAATTATGGTACAGAAAGTCCTGCCTGCTATAAGGGCTGAACTCTCAAGGGTAATGATTTTTGAGCACGGATGCACGCAGCAGGATGTAGCTGATATACTTGAGCTTTCGAGAGCTGCCGTATCCCAGTATGTAAGCGAAAAAAGGGGAGCTGAAGTTGATTTCTCTGAAGAGACCCAGAAAGAAATTAGCAAGCTCGCTTCAGTACTTTTAAATGGAGGTCTGGCTTCTCAGGAGAAAGTAAAAGGCATGTGCGGTATCTGCTGTTTTGTCCAGAAATCAGGCTGGCTGTACCGGAATGCTCCTGAAGCTAAAGCCTGCGTCATCTGCAAGGATATGAATTAAAAGTGACAGAGAAGCTGTGTATCAAATGTAAAGGGAAAGGACTGTGCGGGCGTCCTCGCTGTCCTATTCTTGAGAAATTCAAATCTCTTCAATCCATTTCTCCCGCTATATCAGGCAATTCTGTTTTTGGAGCTTCTCCCCCTGCTCTTTTTGTCGGAAGCTACGGTTACCCCAGGGTATCTGCAGGTCCACTTATTCCACCATTGGTACAGGAAAACGAAGCCGCTCTTTTTGAGGACCCTTCGGCCTGGGCAAACATGCAAATTGAAGATATTATTTCAATGCGTTCCCGCATGGTCAGGGCAAATACGAACCTGCATATAAAGGATGCCCGCAGTAATGAGAATCCCCTGCTTGTGAAGGCTCAGGAGCTTGCTCTCTCAAAAAAGCCAGTAGATACCGAAGCCTGGTTTTTCAAAACCCCAAAACAGGAACTTAAGTTTGATGCGGTACTCACACCTATGGGTCCTTCAGGGCTTGTTAAAAACTTTGAGCTTGCAGAAAATCCAAGTGTCCCAAAGAAAGTGGATTACCTTGTCTATGACACTGATGCCCTGGCAAAAGACGCTATTAATGAACTTCTGAAAAGTGATGTTTCGACTGAACACATTACACGCCTATTTTCTATAGGCTTGCTTGGCAAAGAACGGAAAATTGTGCCTACTCGCTGGTCTATTACTGCCGTAGACGACATGGCTGGAAAGGATCTTGCAGACAGGATCAGGGATTTTTCCTGGATTTCTGAAATCCAGCTTTTTAGCGGAACCCATTTTGGGAACCATTTCGAAGTTCTTTTCCTTCCCAGGGCTTATTCCTTTGAACTTATTGAGATCTGGCTCCCCAAAACAGTCTGGTCTGGAGAATCTGTCTGGATAGGAGAAGACAGTGAAGGCCTTAATGGGAAAAAAGGATATTCTCCCCTGGCAGGAGGTTATTATGCTGCCAGGATCCCTGTGCTAGAGCACCTTATGGAAATCAAAAAACAGGCTTCCGTTTTCGTGCTCAGGGAAATATCTCAGGATTACTGGGCTCCTCTGGGGGTCTGGGTTGTCCGGGAGGGGATGAGAAATGCTCTTCGAAATCCTCCCCGAAGATTCGATTCACTTGAAGCAGCAGTTTCAGATCTTGCAGGCAGGGTAAACACTCCAAAAACAGAATGGATACAGCAGGCAAAAATGTTTGCCGATTTTCGTTTTCAGACTACTCTCGATTTCTTTTTCAAGAATTAATCTGATTAATATGAAGAATTAAGTAAAAGGGAATGTTTACTAAAAAATATTGAAAAGGGTTTTGGAGGTCTTTAAAAGCCTTTGGAATGCTTTGAACTCTTTAATACCCTTTTCAGGCTGAATTAAGTCTCTAGACGTGATTAAATTTCCAGACTTTTTTCAAACGCTTATTTAAATATCTCGGGTACAATGCGCCGGGCAACTTCCTCGTAGGCTTTAGAAATATCCCCTTTGTCAAATCTGAAAACATCTTTATCCATAGACTGTCCAGTTTCCTTGTCCCAGAAACGGCAGGTATCACAGGATATTTCATCTGCAAGGACGATCTCTCCTTCCCTCCTTCCGAATTCAAGCTTGAAATCAGGGAGAATAATACCTTTTTCATCGAGGTAAGGGACGAGCAGTTCGTTAATTTTCAGGGCCAACTTCCGGAGTGCTGCAAGTTCTTCTCTTGTTGCCACACCAAGTGCAACAGCGATATCATCATTCAACATTGGGTCGCCATATTCGTCGCTCTTGTAATCAAAAACTATTACAGGAGGATTGAGAATAGTGCCTACTTTAAAGGGGTATCTTTTTGTAATTGAGCCAGCGGCAATGTTCCTTACAATTACTTCAATCTTTATGATCTCCACTTTCTTCACAAGCATATCGATATCGGAGAGCATCTCGATAAAGTGAGTCTTTATTCCCCTGTCTTCAAGCATCTCAAAAAGCTTTTTTGAGATCTGGGCATTGTAATACCCTTTCATTTCCATTTCCGCTTTTTTCTCGCCATTGAATGCGGTCAGGCTGTTTCGGAATTCGGCGATAAAGGTGTCAGGATCATCCGTCTTGTAGATAGTTTTTGCTTTCCCTGAATAGAGCTGTTCTCTTGTCATGTAATGGTCCTCTCTGGGAATAGTTCTGGATTTCCTTAACTAAAGAAATCTTTGGAATGATAGTTTTAATATAGGAGTTATGATAATGCAGAAGTTTTGATAACGCCATGGTATTCCAGAAATAAATCGAATAAATCAAATCAACCGGGTATTCTCTTCACAGGTAAATACACATTTGAGATATTCCGATTATTTTCCCGAATCCACATTGTCCTCTGGAAATTGAGGTGCTTTCTTGAAGCCTTCAGCGGCTTTTTTGAAAAACATACTCTATGTTTCCTGAGGAGATAGACTAGATGATAACGCCTTCTGCTAGATAAAGTTATCATCTAAGATGGTTTTAACTTCACCGTCGACTGTTTAGTAAATTTTATCATTGAAGAAAGTCAATTATTAGGTTCAGCAACTTAAAGAACGATTTAATAACTTACCGCATTTGAGTGCCCAACACTTGATAGTGGACTAATTTAAGCACACAACGGGTAAAAACATGTCAGGCATCATACTCGATATTGTAGAACTGCTGCTGACCGCAGAGATCTATAATCGCTATCCAGAACTGGATGTAAACGACCTTCCCAAAAACATCAGGAAAAACTACTGGAGCAGCACAGAAAAAACAGTTCGAAGACCTATTACAGCTACATTTGTCCGGATTGAAAAAATGTACGGGGTCACGGACGTTGAAAAAAGTGTCAGGAACATTCCGTTTATAGTTACTGACAAGGCGCATTTCGAACTTCGCCTGAGCGCTTTCGAACTTGCAGCAGAATGGTTTGAAAAGCAGGAAGACTCCCAGGATAGAATCGAAAACAATCCTGTCCTGGCATATTACTTCGGAGAAATAAAAAAGGTTGAAGACGCAAGCTATGCGCTTGCAAAAGCGAAAACAAGGCCTAAGGAAGTTGATAGGGAATGGATTGAATCCCTTATAGCAGAAATCAAGAAGGAAGACAAGAGCGAAGAAATGCTCAAACTTGTGGTCATAATTGCCCCTGAAGATGTAAGACAGAAAGTAAAGGACCTCGTGCTAACTGATGAACAGAAGGATGAAGTTGAAAAGATCATGAAAGCCATCAAGCACAGGGAATATCTGAGGGAAATTGGCCTGCATGATATAGGCAAGCTTCTTTTCGTCGGTCCTCCCGGAACCGGAAAGACCTCTGTTGCCCGCGCACTTTCTGAAAGGCTCTCCATTCCTTTTGTCGAGGTCAAACTCTCCATGATCACAGACCAGTACCTTGGGGAAACTGCGAAAAATATTGACAGGGTTTTCCTTCTTGCAAAGAAATTAAACCCGTGTATTCTTTTCATAGACGAGCTGGATTTCGTTGCAAAAGCGAGGACTTCTGACGAAAATGCTGCTATCAAGCGCGCAGTCAATACCCTGCTTAAAGCCATAGACGAAATCAGCCTTGTGGAGCACGGAGTCCTCCTTATCGCCGCAACAAACCATCCCCGGATGCTGGACAGTGCAGCCTGGAGACGTTTTGATGAGATAGTTCATTTTCCTCTACCTGACTTTGAAATGCGTAAAAACATCCTGGATATTGTAACCAAACATATCGAAGGGGAGTTCGATACCGGGGAAATCGCGGAGTTGACAGAAGGGTACTCTGGTTCCGACCTCAGAATGGTTATCAGAGAAGCGGTCTTAGGAGCTCTTCTGGAAGAACGTAAAATACTCAATCAGAAGGACCTTCTGGAAGCTGTAAAATCTTTTGATGAAAGGTCCAATCTCAAATCAGAAGAGTACGAAAGGAAGAAAGAAGCATGAGGTTAACCCTGCTTGGGACAGGTGATGCTGTCGGAACTCCAAAAATCGGATGCACCTGTCCGACCTGCGAGGACGCTCGAATGGGGGGAAAAAGCCAGCGACTTCGTTCTTCAATCCTTGTGGAGTCCGACAGGGGCAAAATCCTTATCGATACGAGCCCGGACCTCAGGCAGCAGTTTCTAAGGCAAAACCTTTCCTGCATAAATGCAGTTATCTGGACCCATGGACACTATGACCATTACTCTGGATTCGGGGAGTTCTACAGGGTTCAAAACAAGGTGGATGTCTATGGAATTCCTGAAAATCTTGACTACATAGACCAGTATGTTTCCTTCCTTAAACCCAGGTATCACTACGTAAAGCTTTATGAGCCATTCGAACTTATCGGGCTTCAGTTCACTTTATTTAAAGTCAACCACCCTCCCGTGGAAGTACCCACAGGGGTCATAATTAAAGAAGGAGACACAAAAATAGTGATTACCGGAGATACAAACTCGGAAATTCCGGAAGCCAGCCTGGAGCTAATGCAAAATCCGGATCTTCTCATCTCAGATGCCATAGTCCCCCCCAACATCCATATTAAAAAACATATGAACTCAGAAGAAGCTATGGCACTTGCAAAGAAACTCAATGCAAAAGAAACGGTTTTAACTCATCTCAGCCATCTCTTTCGCCCTCATCACATAGAATCTGTATTCTTGCCCCTTGGATATGATGGGCAGGTCTTTGAATTGTAACAACTTCTCAGAAAAAATAGCTTCTCAAAATGAAAGATAATCTCAAATCTGGTTGAAGGAAAGGTACCTTTTTAACCAGACCCGATAAATTAGATATATTGGGTATTTTCGGTCTTGGCATTTTATCAATCAACTATCCCAATTATCCTTTAGTCTTAGCCTTTTTGCTATTCTAATCTTCAGATATTTATCTGTTTCAGGATACCATAATATATCTAGACATGGTTTTAGTATTACTTCCTGCTGCATTTTTTGCAGTTAAGGTAACCGTAAATATCCCTTTTTTAGTATATGTATGGGAAGCATTACGTGTCGATGAAGTGATTCCGTCCCCAAAATTCCAGACCCATGAAGTAGGATTATTTGTGCTTTTGTCGGTAAACTGTACTTTCAAAGGCGCTTTTCCTGATGTCGGAGATGCTGAAAAAGCAGCAACCGGTTTTACTGCGGCTGCTGTCGCTTTTATGTAACCGGATTTTGATATCATATTAATGTCTGCAGAATTCTTTACTGTTAAGCTAACAGTATAGTTTCCTGCCGTGGAATATCTGTGCGCTGGATTTTTTATTGTCGAATTTGCTGTTCCATCCCCAAAACTCCAGTTCCAGGCAGTCGGTGTTCCTGTGCTTGTATCAGTGAAAGCAACGGTTAGGGGCACGTTTCCTGAAGTTTTGTTGCTGTTGAAATTTGCAACTGGTTTTTGCACCGGAGCTGCCACTTTAATATAACTCGATTTTCTTAACGTGTTGCTACCAGCAGAGTTGCCTGCCGTGAGTGTTACTGTGTAATTCCCTGCTTTTGAATAATTATGCACCGGATTCTTTATTGTTGAATTAACAGTTCCATCTCCAAAACTCCAGTTCCATACTGCAGGCGTTCCCGTACTGATATCAGTAAAGGCTACGTTAAGGGGCGCAGTTCCTGAAGTAACATTAGAGCTAAAGTTTGCTATCGGTTTCTGTACCGCTGTAACTTTTATATAACCGGTTTTTGTTGTCGTGTTAGTGCCTGCGGTATTGTTTACTGTAAGCGCTACAGTATAATTTCCTACTTTCGAATAGGTATGCACTGGATTTTTTACTGTTGAATTTGCTGTCCCATCTCCAAAGCTCCACCTCCATGAAGTAGGAGAGCCTGTACTTGTATCGTTAAATGAAACGTTCAGAGGCACAGTCCCTGAAGTAATATTGCTTGTGAAATTCGCAATGGGTTTTTGTACGGCTGCTTCCACTTTTATATAATTGGTTTTTAACGTGGTATTGTTTCCTGCCAAATTACTTACTGTAAGTGAAACAGTAAAATTCCCTGCTGTGGAGTATTTATGTATCGGATTTCTTACTGCAGAATTTGTTGTCCCATCTCCAAAACTCCAGTTCCACGCTGTGGGGAAACCCTTACTCGTGTCGTTAAAGCTTACATTTAACGGAACAGTTCCTGAGGTAACGTTGCTGCTGAAGTTTGCGACAGGCATTTCTAGTTCAGGTTCCTCTGCCGAGAGTTTACACATATATATATCGGAGTTTCCATTCCTTCCGTCATTCCAAATTACTCTATCGTCATAGATTACAGGATCTCCCTGCCATGATTCGTTTGTTGTATACTGAGTTTCTTTAGTGGATATATCGTAAATGCAGATGTCAGAATTTCCATTGCGGTTTTCTTCCCAGACAATGCTGTCGCCATAGATTTCAGGGGTATACTGATCAGATTCATTTGTGTTGATGCGGGTTTCAGAGGACGTGGAAATATTGTACATGTAAATGTCCCAGTTCCCATTTCTGGAATCCTGCCACAAAATTCTATCACCATAAATTGCAGGAGAAACCTCATCCGATCCAATGGAGGTAATCCTGGTTTCATTTGCAGTTGAGATGTTATACATGTAAATGTCCCAGTTCCCATTTCGAGTGTCCTGCCATACTATCTTATCCCTGTAGATTGCAGGCCTCACCTGATCGTATTTATTTGTGGCAATTTCGGTCTCATTGGAGGTAATAAGATTATACATATATATGTCGGAATTTCCGTTACGATTGTCGTTCCAGGTTATCGTGTCACCGTAGATTACAGGACTCGATGCCCATGATCCGTTTGTGGTAATTTGAGTTTTAATGGAAGTAGAAATATTACACATGTATATACCGGAGCTTCCGTTTCGTCCTTCCTGCCATACTATTCTGTCCTCATAGATATCAGGCTCAGATATCCCGGATTCATTTGTGGTGACCCGGATTTCTTTGGAAGTAGAGAGATTATACAAGTATATCTCGGAGTTTCCATTACGGTTGTCACTCCAGACTACCATATTGCCATAGATAGCGGGATCACACTGGTCAGATTTATCGGTAGTTATCTGGATTTCCGTAAAGGCAGTATTTTGAATGTTACCTGCTGTCAAGTTCCCGGATTTTGAGGCATATTCTGTGTTTCCATACGCGCCTATGTTAATTCTGTTTCCGTTATCTTCAGGCTCTGCAGAGTAATCTGAAAATTCGTATCCTGCATCGATACAGGGAGAGTTTATGCTGTCATTTTCCCAGCTACTTCCGTTCCAACGTCCTGCTTTTGATTTTAAGTGGTAGTCGTTTTTACTTATATTTGCATATTCAGGAGACACTTCTATATTTGAGGGTAAAGCCTGGACACCTTCATAGTCCTCGCCTATATTGTTAAAGAAACAGTTATTTTGCAGAATAAAAGAATGTGTGCCTGTAAGCAGGTTGTACACTCCGTATCCGCCTCCACCGGCTGAAGAGAATCTGGTATTCGTTATAATGTTATTTCTTGCAGTAATAACATATCCTGAACCCGGTATAGTTGAATAAGTTTCTTTCTGGGAGATTGCTGAACCGTAACAGTCGTCAAATACGTTGTTTTCAGCAAGGACATTAAATCCTCCTGATACAATTCCTCCTGTTATGGGGCTACTCGTTTTTGTTCCCGTACTGTATATCCGGTTGTGATGGATGTGGACATTGGCTGAAGAAGGTGAATAATTAGGCCCTGATCCAAAAATCCAGATGCCTGCAAGAGCAGTTCTGTATATTGTGTTGTTATACACCTCAATATCATCCATTGCAGGTGTTCCATACTTCTGGATTTCAATTCCTGAACCTCCAGAACCTTCAGAGGTGATGGTGTTATTGTAGAAACTCGCATGGTTTGTATTATACAGCCTGAGCCCGCTGTTAGTTCTGCAGCTTATCGTGTTATTATACGCCTCTACTCCAGAAGATGTGCTGGTATAAAGGCCATCATGGCCCAATGCGTATATTCTGTTGTCATGTAGCTTTATCTCAGAGCACCTGTTGGTTTTTAACCCGTCCCCATGGTTATTGGTGAGATACATCTCGCAAACACTTATGTTCTGACAGTAACTCAGATAAATAAGATTATAATATCCTTTTCCGCTAACGACATTAGTGTTCCCTTCCCTGTTTCCATCAATAGTAAACCCCTGAATGGTAATATTGCGGCTGTTTAAGTTCCTTTCCATAATCATTGGCTTTGAGGTTTCCCAGGCAGCATTGCTGACAAGTTTGATTTTTGCATCGGAATCTCCTTTAAGGGTCGTATTATTGCCGATAAGAAGAGTATCGTTTATAAAGTATGTAAAAGGGCCCTTGAGATAAACTGTTGTATAACTGGAATTTTCAGCTACTAGCTGAAGGGCTTCGTTAATCTGTATATGATCGTCCACTCCATCACAGGTAAAATCCCCACTTTCATTCCCAGACACGTAAACAATCGGTCCTGAAGACATACACAAAGCTAAAGGAAGATTAGCAAGAACAAGGGACACAAAGAGGAAAAATATTTTTAACTTTCGATGCAAAGAACTATCACCTGTGAAACTATTTTTTACCTTTTTATATTATGTCTGTAAATTTCTTTCACTTCCCGCTAATAGGGAAACTTACCATTTTTTGCATAATAAGGCTCCAAGAAGGCAGACGACCCCCCATCCAGCTTCAAAACCTGGTGTACTTTTAATTTCTTCCTTTTCAGTCTTTAACCTTTTATTCTCTGTATTAAGTTCTTTATCTGTCTTATTTTCAGGTTTAAGCTCTTTGTAGGTCTTATTTTGTCCTTCGATTTTTTCTTCTCTCCCTGTTATACTAAAACAAGAGAGTCCCGAAACATTGGCTGTGAAGTACAGGTACTTGCTATCTTCCCTGAGATGATTCGTTGAGAGCTGACTCCATTTTCTGTCATTATACCTGTTCAGGGCTATTGAAGACCGGTCAATACCTTTATTCTGTACCCAGGATTTATCGACTTTAAAACAGATTACCGGATTTTCAATATCATTCGAATTTGTGAGTTTATCGTCTCCAACCCATATGTTAAAGGATCTGTAAACAGTATCTGAAGGAAGGCTAGAAACCATAGCCGATTTATCCTTTAGCATTTCTGCAGTAGCTGTTGTCCTGCCAGTGGTTTTCTTTGCATCGAAACTCAAATATACAACACAGGTTGTGTTTTTTGTAAAGTCAAACTTTGCAGCTTTTCCGTTTATTATGAACGCCTGTGCCAGTTCTTTTGCTTCGATATTATTTGCAGGCTCACGGTTTCTGTAACTCCCGCTGTTACTGTGGCTTCTTCCATTTGTCTCAGCACCGGAGCTTTCATCATTTCCCGAATTATTTCCACTTTCTTCTGTAACAGTGATTACACCGAGTTTTGAAGCCTTGACATTTCCATTGAATGCAGTTAGATGAACTGTATAATTCCCGGGAGCTGCATACACATAAGTTGGGGTTTTTTCAAAGGAGTCAGCGTTTCCGTCATTGTTAAAGTCCCATATCCTTGATGTTGCATTTTGAGAAAGATCAGTGAACTGGACAGAAAGAGGTTCAGGACCCTGAGTAGTATTGGTTATAAAGTTCGCTATGGGAGTTACTGCTACAGTTTCCTGTAAAACTGTTATAGTGGTAAGTTTTGAATCCGTACCATTTTGATTGCTTGCTTTCAGGGCAACAGTATAAATTCCTGGAATTGTGTAAACATGAACAGGAGTCTTATCTGTTGAATCCACCTTCCCATCGTTCTCAAAGTCCCAGCTCAGTGATGTTGCATTCCGAGAAAGGTCGATAAACATTACGGAAAGCGGAGCAGGGCCGGTATTAACACCGAGTCTGAAATTTGCGACAGGTAACGAAGGCTCTGACTTCTCGGCAGGAGCTACGAGAGGAAGATAGTCAACACCTACTCCATTGAGAGAATATTGTCCCTCGAGTATTCCGTCTCCATTGGTGTCAGAATGAGTCTGGGAAAAACCATTTCCTGAAGGTGTTGCCCAGTAATTACCCCCTATATAGGGACCGCCTATGATGTTAGTACCTTCGGTTACGGGGCTACTCCAGGTTATCTGAGATCCATATCTTGAATTACTTCCCAGTTTTATATTTACAGTGTTGTTGAAGTAATTATTGTAAACATAGTTTGCACCTGTGGAATAATCTTCGTAACCTAGTTTTTCATTCAGAGTTATCGTATTACCTGTGATGGTATACCCACCGCCACCATTCACACTTATACCTGCATCATTTTTCATAACGATATTTTTTTCAATCTGGATTCTGTTTTCAATTAGGGTTGCATCTCCATTTCCTACATTTATTCCATCTCTACAGTTTGAGATCTTATTTCCATTGATAACGTTTTCAAAACCCTCCATATAGGTAATTCCACTCTGGCAGCCCGAAATTTCATTTTGTCCGATGATATTTCCACTACCTTCTATGAAAGTTATCCCGCTTTGACAATCTATTATTTTATTGTTACTGACTATATTTTTTAACCCTTCGGAGACGATAATTCCATCCTGACAATCAGAAATTTCATTGGCATTAACTACATTGAGCTTACTGCCAGCTGGTATTTCAATGCCAGACACATAATCCAATATTTTATTATTTTCAATCCGACATTTACCTGTCCTGTTAATTACTACAACTCCACCGGACTCGCCAGTACCCTTTATAGTGAATCCCTTTACAGTAATATTTGATGCCCAGATGTTAAAACCGGATCCATTTATTATCGTATCATCAGGGTCACCTGACTGAGACATAATTACAAGGTCACGGGTATGTGTAGAAATCTCCTCTCCATAGACACCGGGTTCTACAATAATGGCATCTCCTGGAACTGCATTATCTATTACAGCCTGTATCGATCCCCCGGTGTGCACAATAAGTTCAGTTGCAGCTGCTCCACTCCCTGCAATAGTTACGTTAACTGCAAAAATTAATGTAAGTAATATTATTCTGTATCTTCTGCTTTCCACACAATACCCGTCCAAAAAAATCTATTATAAATTTTGAAGTTTTTAAATACTTGAAAAGTGAGCTTCTGCTTTTTATTTGATTTGTTTATCAGGATATTCTTTTTAGTCTGAGATCCCCAATCTGAGCCAGCAATTACATAGTCAACTTCATTTTTCAAGCCGGCAATTCTTACTCAATATTTTTCTACTGTCTTATCTTATTACCTACTTTATATTTTTTATTCTTCTGGACTATAAAGCGACATGTGGGATATTCCATTAACTAATTTTGAGTATCTCTTTAGAGTTGTAAAAACTGGTAACTTGACGGCAAATATAAATGACCAGAGTTTCAGACTTATTCCATACCAGTGGTTTTTCAGAATTGCTCTGACATTCCAAAAACAGAACTTTATTTGCTTACCTTGATAGCATTTCTATATACTAAGGGTACAATATTACCTATGAACCCTAAACGCGTTAGAACCCTTAAACCGGGGAAACCGGGGAGAGGGCCTGTTGCTTACTGGATGAGCCGTGACCAGCGTGTGGAGGACAACTGGGCTTTGTTTTTTGCCCGGGGGGTGGCAGTAGAGGCTGGTGTGCCTTTAGTTGTCGTTTTCTGTCTGACGAACGGGTTTTTAGGAGCCTTAAGGAGACAATATGAATTCATGCTCAAAGGGCTACAGGAAATTGACAAATCCCTTTCCCTGAAAAAAATCCCTTTCTTTTTTCTGCGGGGAGACCCCGGAATAAAAATTCCGGAATTTGTCAGGGAGTATAATATTGGTACTCTTGTTACTGATTTCAGTCCACTTCGGATTAAAAGGGGATGGATAGAAACTATCACCTCTGATATTGAGGTTCCTTTTTTTGAGGTCGATGCCCACAATGTTGTTCCTTGCTGGGAAGTTTCTCAAAAGGATGAATACGCTGCCCATACTTTTCGCCCTAAACTTTACCGAATGCTTCCGGAATTTCTTGAGGAGTATCCTGAGCTCGAAGCAGAGCACGAATTTCCTGAAATTTATTCCAGCTCAGGAAAGTTGAAAAGTTTCCCGAACAAATTGGAAAACAAAATTAAGAGTCTTCTTCATAAGGATCTCCAGGAGAATCTCTCTGAAGACCTTCCTGAGAACAATCCTGAATCTTTCTTCGAGCAGGGGCATTTCGAGCCTGGAGAAAAAGCTGCCAGAAAAGTACTGGATAATTTTCTTGCCGAAAAGCTTGACTCTTATTCTGCTCTCCGAAATGATCCTACTAAAGATGGAGTTTCCGACCTTTCTCCTTATCTCCATTTCGGACAGATTTCGGCCCAGAGAGTTGTACTTGAAGTGGAAAAAGCCGAAGTAGATCCCCAATCAAAGAAATCTTTCCTTGACGAGATTCTTGTATGGAAAGAGATTTCGGATAATTTCTGTTATTATAATCCTTTCTACGATAGTTTTGAGGGATTTTCTTCATGGGCACGGGAATCCCTGAATGCCCACAGGCAGGATCGAAGAGAATTTATATATACTCTTCAGGAATTTGAAGCCGGAAAAACACATGATCCTCTCTGGAATGCGAGCCAGATGGAACTCCTTAGAAGAGGGAAAATGCACGGATATATGCGGATGTACTGGGCAAAGAAAATTCTTGAATGGAGCGAATCTCCGGAAAAAGCGCTTGAAATTGCTATCTATTTAAATGATAGATATGAAATGGATGGAAGAGATCCTAATGGGTATGCAGGAATCGTCTGGAGCATAGGTGGAGTTCACGACAGAGCCTGGAGAGAAAGGGAAGTCATAGGAAAGGTCAGATATATGAGTTACGAGGGCTGCAAAAGAAAGTTTGACGTTAATTCATATATTGCAAAATATTTAGCGTAATTTGTCCATTATTATTTTCTTTTAAATTAATTTTTGGAATATACATTGTAATAAAGTTCGAATATATTAATCATAATATTAAGCTTGCTCAGAAAAAAGCCAGGCAGATCTTATAGATTCTGCCTGTCCTTTATAAACAGGGATTTGTAGGCTGATCACAAAAAGCTTTTGAAATTTAATTAAATATCATTTAAAAGTCATGTCCTTGAGCCCAGGTTAAATTATCAATCCTTTCATAAAAGCCTACTGATGAGCGTTTAAAGAGCACCAAATGCGCCATATGCTAAATATATCGAAAGTACATAAAAAATTAAGTTTATAAATATTTTACCAGCTTTATAATCAGAAATAGCTTGATATTCGTTTTCATATAGCTCAACGTATAATCTATAGGCGATTGATTTTCGATTCCAATTATCAATAAACATACAGCATGCTCCTACTAACATAATAGAAAAGCTAGCTTTTGTTGCTAAATTAATGACAACTGGATAACTCTTTATTATTAAGTAAGTAAGTATAAAGCCATTCATACCTATAAAATATTTATAACAATCATCCAAAGAAAAATAGCGCAGATTCATGATTGTACACCGTATGATATCCTTTAGCAATGATTCATCCCAAAACCAATCCACTTTTAAATATGTAAAAATTTCACAATGTTTTCGTCATCAGAAACTAGATTGGTTTTTTGGAATGTGTGAATCATGGGATTAAATTTTGTTTTGGGGGTCAGCTCAATATTAAAAATTAAGATAAATATTAACTTAATGCTCTAATACGAATTTTGTTTACCTGCAGATTGGTAGGTTTGAAAGCTAGTCTATCTAAAGAAATAAATCCAATTTAAGCTACGTTTCTAAAAGAAGGCGTAAACACTTCAATCATCTGGGAAAAACGCAAATTTAAGCTCTAATAAGCTTGCATACATATCAAGATGATAATGCAGACACTCAGACAAAGACTAGATGTATGTTTACTAAGATAAACAAGAATTGAAGTTAATTCACTCTGGTAAACAAAGATTATTTTGCTAGGGCAGGGTGCAGGTGCAAGAATTACATTTCATCTAAAATAGTTATTGTAGTTAAGAAGAATAAACATAAAGAAAAAGTTTGTCTTTTAAAGGGAAAGTAACAATTTTATTTTTATAAAAAGAAAAGCAGTGGGCGGGGGAAAAATCTGCCCGTGATTGTTCAATTTTTACGGATGGTTATTTTTGCGAGTGGACAGACATGCCAGCTATCTGTCCGTTGTCTTTACTATTTCTCCAAGGGTTTTGCTTTATTTCCCTAGAAGGTAAACTGAGTATTTCATATCAAAAATCTTGTAAATATTTTGACTTCGGTTAAATGAGCTCTGTAAATGAGCTCTTACTGATAATGCAAAAAGGTTCTTATCTTGAAAGGCTTCCATGAAGCCAATGAGATACTTTTTATGCTTCTCTGACGCATTATAAACCCTGATTGATTTCTTCTTCCATCAACCAGTATTCTTTTTGAGTCCTATCCATTCTGTGAAGGCATGTTGCCAAAATTTACTCTTTACGGTTTGCAGTCCTGTGTTAATCGTGTCTAACTACTCAATAATCAGAGGGTCAGTATTCGGTTCAGCTGCCTTAATGAATGGAACTCTTCATGTAATAAATCTACAAATTACTCGAATCATCTCAAAATATCCGGCTTGAAGAGTGCCTGAAAAATGAAAAATTCCTGTACCAAAATAGGGATTTTCTTTCTTATTTTCTATTTTCTTTCTCTAATAAGTCTTTTTTTATATTAGTCATCTATAAATATAAGTACGTCCAATTTAATATTGTGTTTTTTATATTTTAGGTTATTATATATCTAATGAAATAATACACAGAGGGAGTGATAGTTATGGCAGTAAGAAATCCTGTAGATTTAATTGCACTTATACTTGTTATAGTAGGTGGGTTAAATTGGGGGCTTGTCGGGCTCTTTAACTTTGACCTTGTAGCTGCTATTTTCGGGGACATGAGCACTCTTTCGAGAATAGTATATATACTGGTTGGACTTGCATCACTTTATGTGATATATTATATTTCTCGGAGTGGTGAAAGAAATACTGTAGACTTGCTTGCACTCATACTTATTATAGTAGGCGGGTTAAATTGGGGGCTTATCGGGCTCTTTAACTTTGATCTTGTAGCTGCCCTTTTCGGGGACATGAGCACCCTCTCGAGAATAGTATATATACTAGTTGGACTTGCAGCAATTTATGCGATATATTATGCTGGTCGGAGTGGTGAAAGGCGTCCTGTTACGAGTGGTGAAAGGCACGTTTAAAGTGCAAAGTGACTAAAAATAAACTGCAGAGCATGAAGATAAATAAATGAAGAATTTCCTAATTTAAGAGCGTGTCTTAAAATTCAAACAATTTCCACAATTGGATAACCTGTACCGTAACTTCAAATTCAGTTCGTAAATTTTTTACATCGGACATATTCGCTATCTGTACAAAATCAAATATATCAGGCATTATGGTTGAAATTTACACTTCAGGCATTTAACGGCTTAATGTACAGATTTTCAGTTCAAATAATTCCTGTTCCAATTGTAGAATCGAATTTAATTTTAAGACACGCTACTAGCCTGTATATCTTGATATGAACAGCTTTTGCTTCAAATGATTTATTTGATAATAGTATCTGTAATAGTATCTGTATCACTCTGGGCAGAATAATATCGTTTTTGCTAATTCCTCTACAATTAATCATTAAAATCGATAGAAATTAGAATGGAATGACCAATCTCTGCTCAATATGCAGGTATTTCAAGCAAATTACTTCATTTAAGCTTGCTTCCTCGAATTCTGAACAACTCTTCAGTCCTGCCCGAAGCTCAAAAAGCTTTTAATATCGGTGAGAATATCGAGATGATATTATGATAATGGAGAAAACAGCAAGAGAAATGTACGCGAAGAACCGCGAAAAAATCATGCAAAAAGCAAGGGGTTCCAATAGCGGATTTTTTGGAGTGGGATTCTATAATAACTTCAGCGTTTTATTTTCGGAAAAGAGTGCCAAGCCTGGAATTCAATGGGATAATAATCCTGAGTTTCACTTCCAGGTACCCTTTAAGAGGTTGCTAAATTATCGTTATCTTGATGAGCTATTTACCGAAGCATTGGATAATTATCTTCTTACCGGTAAAAAATTTTTCGTGAAAGATGAGTGACAGACTAAATTGTCATTTTAAAAGCTAATTTCTACTTTGCTTTTTTTCTTTCCCATCGCATGATGGAGCGAACCAATACATGAGATTATTAGCTAACAGCTTACAAATATAAGCTGAATTTGATTTCTTAATTCCAACACTGATTTAAAATTTCGGATTTTTTGTATCCGTTCCTTTTTTATTTTTCCTTTTTTACTTTTATATCTTAATTAATGATCCTAATGGGCTTACAAATACCCATTAGAATGTTATTTCGTAGAAACTTAGAAGTACCTTTTAGTATTTTTCAGATTTTTAGTATTTTTCAGATTTTTAGTATTTTTCAGATTTTTAGTATTTTTCAGATCTGCAGATCTCTCGTCCGAAAAAGTATATTTGTTCTTCCATTTTATTTCTTCAATAACTTCAGTTCAGAAAGTACTTTTTCAGCATGCCCGGTGGCTTTAACATTATTCCATATTCTGGCAATTTTTCCTTCTGGATCTATTAGAAATGTTGTCCTGACAGCGCTTACAACTTCTTTGCCTCTGAAGTGTTTTGGGTGAAGCACATCGTATGTCCTGTGAACATCTGCCTGTTGATCGGAGAGTAACTTTATTTTCAGCTCTTTCTCCTCGATAAAGCGCTGATGAGACTCTACACTATCCCTGCTAACTCCAAGAATTACCGCATTTTCAGCTTCGAAATCTTTTCTCAAACAACTGAAATTCTTTGCTTCCAGGCTGCATCCAGCTGTGTTGTCTCTAGGATAAAAGTAAAGGATTACCCATTTTCCTCTGAGGTCTTTAAGGCAGGTCTGGGTTCCATCCTGATCAGCCAGGCAGAAATCAGGAGTTTTCTGCCCCGTTTCCAGTGAAGTTTTTGCCATCTTTTTCCCCTTATCTATAGTTCTGAATTAATACAGTTACTGAGTAATTATATTAAAATTATATAATTTAATCTTATCTTTTTTATTATATTTTATGTGTTTTTTCATTCTCGCTTTGACTCTTATTTAATTCCTCTTTTACGTTTCCAGGGCAGCAATGCGGCTTCAAACGCCAGAAGAGGTCCCAATAACCATCCTGCCCAGAATAAAAGCCCTGCTATTCCCAGAATAATGAAATAGAAACGTTTCCTTGTGGATACTGTCCCATAATCAGCATGTTTCAGGCTCAAAGCAAGTGAAATAACTCCAAGTCCCAGACTTGCCAGAATCAAAGACAAAGTAATAAAAATATCAGGAGAATATGAACTATTGCTCAATGAAATAAGCATCTGAAAAATATATGATATCCCCGTACCCAGAAAGAAGAGGCCGGCAAGAACTCCGGAAATCCTTGCTGGATTGAAACCGGCTATATTTTCCCTTCTTAAGTAAATTGCCAGAAGACCTGCCGCAAGGGTTATTCCTGAAGGAAATAAAATCAAAAGCAGGCTCTGTCCTTCCCACTGGTAGATCTTTATCTGGTTGAAGGGTACGGATATCCACTCCTTCAGTGTAAAAGTCTCTTCATACCCTACAACTATTCCGTAATTTCCTTCTTCCTTAACAGAGCTAACTGCAATGTAGTATTTTCCGCTTTCAGGAGCTTTCAGGTCGGCTCTGGCAAGAGAATAGAAGGCACTTGGGGTAAATCCTTCATATGCCGGGCGAGAAAGATTGCCGGAATAAAATTGTACTCCATATCCTTTGGGTATTTCAAGTATGTCTGGGATTTCTCCTTTGTCCGTAAGACCAGGGCCAATAAGAAACAGGTCAGGGGTAAAACCTGCGTTGCCCTGTTCGACAGGAACGATGAGTCCGAGGTTTATTCTTTCTTCCTTTCCTATTTCAAAACTATAATATCGGATATCCCCTGCAGCAAGTTGCCCATAAAGAACCTGAGACTTTGCAGGAGCTTCAATGGAAATTGCTGTCTCAGGAGTTTTGCCTTCTCCTCCGAAAACCGGCACATGGGCAAGTGCAGGAATAAGTAGAATGTACATAGCAGTCAGCAGAATGAGAAATATTCCAGAATACCGAAATCCCCACCTTTTCATGAACTATATTTTCTCCGATTGTGGGTATATATGTATCAGAACAAAAAATAATATACAGAATTTTAAATTGATCTCAATATCTTAATGAGCATTTCCTTTCCGAAAACCCTTTCTCAAATGTGTCCAGAAATCATCTTATGAGAATCTGGGACATCTCTCCTGAAAAAATGTGCAGGCAACACCTGCTGGGGGAACATCGTGAGCTGCATGCTCTATGGTCTATTGTAACCAATAACAAGAAAGCTTATGCCCATCATCCTGAAACCCTTCGCTGGAAAGGAAAACTGAAGGCTCTTTATCTGAGGCATGAGGCATTGGTAGAGGAAATGACAAATCGGGGTTACAAACATCACACTCCTCTGGACCCTATCCTCGCTACAGGAAAAGCCGTTCAGGATAAGTTTTTAAGCTCTCCTGAGGAACAGATCCGTATCCTTAAGGAAAGAGGATGTGAGTGCAGAGTTTGATTTTGTTTTTTTAGTGGAATTCCAATTCAGCTTTTCTGTAAAGGGATTCTTTATCTTCTTCTGGCAATATTTTTTCGATTATTATGGAAAAAAGAAGGAACAGGGGAATGCACACTGTCACTTGAATTGCTGTAAATCTTGCTCCCATGTATGAAATTTCGTAGAGTAGAAGGGGAATTTTGGTAGTGGACCATACTCCCAGAAAGAATAGCACATATGCAAGCCTTGCTTTCTTCTTTATAAGAAGTATAGAGATTGGAAATGCCATATAAAGAGGGCCAGCAGCGGCAGAGCCTAAAAACAATGCTGTCAGTACTCCTTTAAGTCCTGAGTTTTCTCCCATATACCTGATGAACGTTTCTTTGGGAACCCAGGTATCCAGCAGGCCCATAAATACAAAAACAGGAGGTATCAGGCTGAGCATTTCCTTTGTATTCGATAAGGAAATATCGAAGGCTTTTATGCCTGAAGATCTGTCCATAAAATACAGGGTTATGATAAAAAAAGCAAAAGCTATAACGAATCTGAATCTTTTTAGCAGAGAAATAATTTGTCCACTTTTCTCAACTTTCTTTACAGGATTGAGAATTTCATTTACAACCTTAATATTTTGATTTCTCTGATTCATATCTACCTCTGGAACTCATTATCACATCTACCTTCGGTATTCATTATCACATGAATTTCCAGATCACCATTGTAAAAATGAAAGATGTAACCAGTGCCAGTGCATTTCTCATGACTGCTATGCGTTTATTGAAGTACTTGATCTCCAGGGGCAGGGTTACAATCCCTACTGCCATAAGTGAAGAAACGAAGGCTGCAATCTGTGCGTATCCCGCCCCGCCTTCAAGAAGGGCAGCCCCCAGTGGAAAAGCAACAAATCCCGGAATCAATGCAATGGAGCCTGCTGTTAGTGAAAGAAGAATACCAGAGAAGCCGGATTCAGAGCCGATAAGATTTGATATGGTTTCCGGACTTAAAATGGCTAGGAGAATTCCTGCAAACATCATAACTGAGAGGATTTCAGGAATAAGGCCAGAAAACGATTTCCAGGCCTTGAAGAGAGCTATTTTTGTTTTCTTCTGATCCTTTAAGTAAGAAATGATCAGGAAAAACAAGGCTAATGAATAAGGATAAACGCTGTTCAGAGAAACACCTCTTTTTTATTTCATCTGATTTTGGGATTTCAATCCTGCAATTTTTCGTAATTTTCCAGGAAAAAGTCCAGATTTTTCTTTCTTCTTTCAATATCCTGCTTGAGCTCACACAGTTTTTCCCTTCCTTTCCGGGTTATTTTGTACCATTTTTTTGCCGGTCCGGGTTCTGATGTGTCCCAGTAGGCCTCAACAGATCCTTCTTTTTCCAGATCATTCAGTGCCCTGTAAAGGGCAGGCGTATCTATAAGATTGAAGGGCAGCTCTTCGCCAAGTCTTTTGAATAGAATTGCACCATAAGCTGGCTTATGTGCAAGGAAAAGCAGTATAAATGCAGGGGTATGGCGGAAATATTTGCTTATGGACATAAGGATGCTTTTGCTTTTTTCTTATGCTTTTTTACTTTTGCTTTTTATTTGTTTTCTGCCAGTTACAGAACTTTCGTAGTGATTTCATGTTCCTGTATTTAGCATCTTGATGTGATACACACTAAGATGCTTATGATATGTATACTTTCTGACTTCAATAAGAGTCTTACTTCCAGAGTTATTCAATTTTAACTTTCTGTCTCAGTTTTCTTTATTTTTTTCTATTTTAAGGCTTCAGGATTCTGAGAGTAAAAATGAATATCCTTCAGGGGCTTCCCCTGCTGGCCATTTTATGCTTTTTGAGATTCATTTCCTTGAAAATGAAATCCTGTACATAAATATCGATAATTTTATGTATACGTCTCTAAATAAATAAAGAACTAATATTATCAAAAATAATCCAATTCCAAATGTGCTATGTGATGGAAACGGAAACCGAAAATCCGGTATTTTCAAACGGTTCACAACTCTGAATTTACCTTCGAGTATTGATTTTTGAAGTTTGTTTATGACATTAGTTATTTTATGGTGCTGTATTCCAAAATACAGGAATTTTTCTCCGTCTTTCCGGATAACAAGTTCGCGGTATTGAGAGATATTGAATTTGTAAAATATGACGTAAGATAGAGGCCAACAGCTACATGTTGTCACTGATTCTTACATAGCTTCTAAGAGTGAATCCATTAAATGAATTCAATGGAAACCAAAGGAAGGAAGTGGAATCTTGAAAGAAAGAGTCAACGTTGATGAAAGGGTAAAAATTATGGCCGGGCAACTTCCCGGAGTAATGTCTGCATTTGCCGGGCTTCATAATGAAGTTGTTAAGGATGGAGCTTTAAGCGCCAGAACAAAAGAACTCATTATGGTGGGAATATCAGTAGCTATCCGTTGTGAACACTGCATCTCGAAACACGTTTCCGAAGCTGTTAGATTGGGAGCTTCCCGTGAGGAGATTCTGGAGGCTGTCGGTACTGCCATATTAATGGCTGGTGGGCCTGCAATAGCTTATGGGTCAGTAGTTGTCCTTGATACACTGGATGAACTGAAAGTTTGAAAAAAGGAAGTGATCCTAAATTGGCCGGAGGAAAAAATAGTCCTGTTAAATGCCAGGCTTGCGGGTGTGAACTGGAAAAGGAGGTCTGTATTGAGGAAGAAGGCAAGGTTTTCTGTGAGGACTGTTTTATAGAAGGACACCATAAAATCCAGGCTTGCAATCCCTGGGCGGTACGTTCCAAGAAAATCTTCAGAAAGGAAGCCGGGCTTGAAGGAACAGAAGGCCTTACTGAATTGCAAAAAGCCATTTATGAGTTTATCGTCTCCAGTGGGGGAGCAAAGAAAGAAGAAATCGCAAAGAAGTTTGAAATTTCTCTGCTGGAGACAGAGAACCAGTTTGCCCTCCTGAGGCATTGCGAGCTGGTAAAAGGGCAAAAAAGACCAGATGGCGTATACCTTGTGCCTTTCGGGAATGAATAATTCTGACATAACAATTCTGAAATAGAAAAATAGGTTTTATTCTTCCTTATTTTTCAAGACTATTTTCTTAATCCAGAGATTTTAAGACATCTCTTCTTCAGGGCTGATGCCCAAAAGTGTTTCATATTTAAAAACAATAAATAAAAGGCTATTTTTATTTTTAAATTTCTCAGTGTGGTGCTTATATGGACATTTTGAAGCCTTCCTTTAACCCGGAAATCGAAACTATGGATAGGGGAGAACTTGATGCTCTTATAGAAGAGCGGGTTCGCTACACGGTAAAATATGCGGCCGAAAATTCCCCTTTTTACAGAAAGTGGTTTGAAACGCACGGTGTAGAGCCTGCGGACATTAAGACCCATGAAGATCTTCTGGGTCTTCCGATAATTTCAGGAAAAACTATTCGTGAGAATCAACCTCCTGAAATGAAGGATTTCATGTTCAGGAGTGTAGGCTGGGAGGATGTCTTCACGATCCACGAGACCAGTGGAACCAGTGGCACTCCAAAGAGTTTTTTTCTCACATGGGAAGACTGGGAGCGTTATGCGGAAAAATACGCCCGTATTTTCAGGTCGCAGGGTTTCGGGCCCGGGGACAGAGTCATAGTTTGCGCCTCTTATGGGATGAATGTGGGAGCAAATACAATGACCCTTGCAGCCAGACAGCTTGGCATGAGCATTATCCCTGAAGGCAAATGCACATTTCCCCTGCGTGTTATCGAAGCGTATCATCCGACGGGCATAGTGGGCAGTGTATTCAAACTCCTGAATCTTGCCCGACGGATGGAAGCAGAAGGCCTTAATCCTCAGGAGTCAGGGATAAATAAACTGGTTGTGGGAGGAGAAGCATTTGCTGACGAGTCAAGAAACTACCTTTCGGAAATATGGGGCTGTCCGGTATACAATACTTATGGGAGTACGGAAGGAACCATGTGTGGGGAGTGTGATGAAATTTCAGGATTGCATGTACCGGAAGATTTTGTGCATCTTGATGTTTACGATCCACATCTGGAAAATTTCGTCCCCGATGGAGAATGCGGAAGGGTTATTCTCAGCACACTTTTGCCTGTAGGGGCAAAAGCAGGAAATCTTCTTCTAAATTATGATACTGAAGATACTACTGTAGTACTTACGCGCAAACAGTGTCCCTGTGGGCGAACCCACATGAAAATCATGACCCCTCAGAGGGAGGCAGAGACAGTATGGGTTGAAGGAGCTCCATTTAACCGCGTAGATGTGGAAAGAGGTGTTTTCCAGCGCGAAAATATGGATTATTTAACAGGAGAATACGAAGCTTTTCTTTACGGTGGGGAAGACGAGGGAGAAACTGTTCTTCGAGTCAGTATGGAATGTGATAATCCTGATACCTGTGACAGAGATCTTATAAAAGAAAACTTTATCCGCACCTTTCTCAGGTATAAGCCTCCTCTTTTCAGGGCTTATCAGGAAGGTGCCTTCAAAATCGTCTTTAATTTCACAGGCCCTCTGGGACTTGAATTGAGCAAGATCAAGGGCAGGCCTAAAAGGCTTGTAGATAGAAGGTAATGGGAACGAAAGTCAGAATTTTTTGTCAGATCTTTCTTAAAGTTTCTTATAAAAGGGGCTTAATTGCTCCTTTTCGTAGTTTATTATTTTTTTCTTTTTCTCATTTTTCTTCGTTTCTACAGGCAGGCACATTTCTTTTTCGGCAGGAGTTCCCAAACATTAATATTATTGAAGAACAATTTACCTTTCAATCAACTTTTTTATATTCATGGTCAAGTGAAAAAAACATATATAGTAATACTTACAATATTCTAAAGTGTTATCTTATAGATAAATTCTAAGTTACCTGGTGATACGATGGAAACAGAATTAATGAGGATAGGGGTTTCCCTTCCCGATACCCTTCTGGGTAAATTTGATGAGATTATTGAAAAAAGAGGTTATTCTTCCCGTTCGGAAGGTATAAGGGACGCCATCAGGAGTTATATTTCCTATTACGAGTGGATGGGCGATATTAAAGGTCATCGTGTCGGAACGGTTGCGGTTATTTACGACCACACGAAAAGGGGTCTTTCAAATGCTCTCGCAGATATCCAGCACCATTACTCTCACCTAATAAAGTCTTCAGTGCACATACACCTCGATCACGACAACTGTTTTGAGGTAATAGTTCTGGACGGGGATGGCGAAGAAATTAAAGAGCTTGCAGAATCTATAATGGCTCTGAAAGGGGTAAAGTTCTCAAAGCTTACAACTGTTGCTTCAAACGAAAAAATCTGACCTTTTTTAAGGATCTCATTCATTATCTCGGAGCATTGAGGAAAGCTAAATCCAAAAAAGGTGAATTTTCTCCTGTCTTCCGAGTCATTTTTTTTCAAAATGTTTTTCAATATGTTTCAGGAGAAGACTCCCGAATTCCGTGAGTTCATAGATCTGGAAACTCCGTTCTCTTCGCGAGTCCACCAGCCCTCCTTCTTTTAAAAGCTTAAGGTGATAGGAGAGAGCTGAATGTTTCTGGTCCGTGGCTTCTACAAGTACACAGACGCACAGACTCTGTACCTCCAGAGCTTTAAGAATCTTTAGACGGGTAGGATCCGCAAGTACCTTGAAAAGGCTAACAATCTCCTCCACATCTTCATTCATTGCCATATGAACGGCTTCAAAAACATCTTCCGGAAGGGAGTATGCATCTCTAACTTCTATTATCTTTTTCTCTGACATTTCTTCCACTTGGCAATTAATCTGGGTAAAGCATGTCTTTATTGTTTTAATTCTTTACGTTAAAACTAGTATTAGCTCAAACACATTACTTTAAACATATTTTTGCTGTAGAGTTGCTTATCCCTTTAAATAATCCTTACTCGTACAGAGCACTTCTTTCCATCTGAACCCGAGTTCTGAGAGAGAAAAAAAGCCTCCCATCAAAGTAATAGAATTTTTAATTATGTGATCCAGTACAGCAACCGTAAACCCAATCTTCGGTTCGATTCCTCCAAGCGCGAAGACTGCGGTAAGAGCAATTTCGTAGGTTCCGATTGCGCCGGGAGTTATGGGAAAGGTTTTTGCAATATTTCCGATAGCTACAGCCAGAAAAATAAGAGAAATCATATATGTGGAAGAAAGGTCTACACCTGCTTCCGGAAAAGCTTTCAGAACCAGAAAGCAGGTCAGGATATCCATTCCCCATATGAGAAGGGAAGATGTGGTAACTGCCAGAAATGCACCTGGCTTCACAGCTACAATACTCATCTGGTGGAGAAAAGTTGATGCAAATCCCTTTACCCTTCCAGCGAGCCCACCTGAAGAGGTTTCTTCCGGATAATTCTTTTTTCCCGATATTTTTTTATTATGGCCTTCTCTGAAAGAGACTGCGAAGAGAATTGCAAAAAAGAAAATTACCGCAATTCCTGAAAGTCTTATCACGGAATTCATCCAGGAAGGAAGCTCAAAATGAGACGCTGCACCTGAAGATGCAAGTATCGCAATAGAAGTAATTGCAACTATATCAAAAACTCTCTCTACAGTTAGTGATGAAAGGCTTGTTGTAAGGGCAAGATCTTTGCTCTTTTTCAGGATGTACATCCTGCTTAAATCTCCTATGCGTGCCGGAAGAATCACGTTTGCGGATTGGCTGATAAAAATACTGCCTGTAAGAAATCCAAGTCCATATTTATTTCCGAGCCTTTTAAGAATCTGCTGAAAACGAATTCCTCTCAGTGGCCAGGAAACGCAGTATACTGAGCATGCAAGAGCCAGAGTCTCGAAAGATGCGTGCTTCACATTCTCCAGAATCTCAGATGCACCAAGAAAGGTGGCAACAAACGCAAGGATAAAAACTGCAAGGGCGGCTGCTAAAAAGATCTTTCCTTTTCCTGATGACGTAGAGTCAGAAAAGGATAGTTCCTGCCTGAGTCGAAAAATTTCTGATCCCATCCCTTCTATATCTTTTACCAGATTTACCTTGCTTGACCCTCCGTGCCTCCAGGAGACCGGAAACTCCATAACCCTGTATCCTTTGTACTGTGCCCTTACAAGCAGTTCCGTATCCCAGAACCAGTGCTGATTTTCGATTTCATCCATTAGGTCAAAGAGAGCTTCTCTCCTGAAGGCTTTAAAGCCGCACTGATGATCATAAATTTTTGAGCGAAGGAGATGCCTTACCAGAAAATTGTACCCCCTGCTTGCAAAAACCCGCTTAAAAGGCCTTTTTGCGTCGCTTTCCCGAATCATTCTCGAGCCCGTGACAAAATCATAGCCATCCGTACTCACAGACGTGATCAGTTTTTCAAGATATTTCATATCTGTTGCAAGATCCACATCAATATAGCAGAGCACTTCTCCTGAGCTTGCTTTAAAAGCTCTGTTCAAAGCCCTGCCGCGACCCTGACGTTTCTCAGAGTGAAGATGAATAATGTAAGGGTATTGTTTCGAGAGTCTGGAAGCTATCTGGTCCGTACCGTCTGTGCTTCCGTCTTCTGCTATAATGATTTCAAAAGAATCGGTTATTTTGGAAAGTGTTTCCGCCGTAATAGAAACAGTTTTTTCTATATTCGCTGCTTCGTTATAAGCGGGTAGAACTACAGAAACGCTGGAAATTGGTAAAACCTCTTTATTTTAATTTCTGTATTAAAGTTTATTTTGCAGTCTGGGCAATATATCTCATGTGAATCAGAGTTCTAAGTTCCCCCGAAGCAAAAAACTCATAGATTCTTCTAATTTTTTCTTTTGTAAATCTGAGAGGAACCCTGGTAAACAAGCTCAAAGTTATTTTTGTCCTCAAATTTACCCAATTTCACGTGATACATTTTCTTTTCAATATTTCCGATATAAATATAGCTTATATTATATTTATCTATAAGCTCCAGTGTTTTTTTTTCACTGCCAGTTGTATAAATAGTATGTACGTCTTCTAACCTTGTTCTTATTTCTGCACGGTCTCTCCCCCAGAACCGCTCATGTCTTGTCCAGCCAATTAAGGTAGGAAGCCCGGTATTTGCAGAGACCCTCGATACATAACAATAACTACTATCTTCTGCAGAAGCTTCAAGGATAACCGGTTTGCCCTTGATATTTGCCTGTAACCATTTTATAGCGTTGTAATCTCCCCTGTCAAGTTCTCTCATGTATTCCATTCCATCAGGAGTGGGTCTGGCATCCATATCTTTTATTCTCGTAAATGTTGATACGACTGGAAAGACAGAACAGGAGATGACCAGGAGTAAAAGTGAAGCCGTCCAGACTTTTTTTCCGTAAGTCTCCTTCAGGAGAAGATAATTTATGGATCTGGTTCTGGGATCATTTACAGGCCCGAACCTGTGCCTATCTACATATCCGGCTTTGAAACGGAGAGTAAGATCATAGTATGAATAAGAGGCTGCAATAGCCAGAAAAAACCATAAATGCATGTAAAATTTGAAAACAGTATTCATTCGAGCGAAGTTTCCTGAAATAGGGTCATCAAGGTAGATAAACTCACATAAAAGGGCAATGAAAGCAGCTGTTGATATAAGAAGGGATATAAATCCTGCAGGGCTCCTATCCGGAAGGTCTCTCAGGAATGAATAAAATGAAAGAGCAAGCAGGGGAAGAAGGACTGCAAATAAAGGCACGGACCAAACTCTGGAAAGGAGAGCAGAGAGTCCGAGCCACAGGAAAAAGTATATGATTTTCCGTCCCGAATCCAGGCGTGTAATAAGAAAGGAGAAGATCAGAAACAGGAATAGACCGAACAGGATGAGAAATTCCTCAACTGTTGTCCGAAGTTCCGGGACAACGAAATCGAATCCTCCTGCTGCCTGAGGATTAAAGGACAGGTAAAAAGGCAAATATGGCAGGAAGCTGAAAACGGTAATAAGAACAACTGTTCCTAGAAATCCGGCAACGGAACGAGATAACTCTTTCTCCCGGATATAATGCCTGTAATAAAAAGCAAGAATAATAGAAAAAGCCAGCCCGAAATATATCGGGAAATCCCATGAGTTGAAAGGGAATAAAAAACCAAGAGATATTGAAAATATAAGAAGTGCCAGCGTATTTTCAAATGCCCGTTTCTCCCCTTTTCTTAAATAGATATTCAGAAGGGAAATAAGTATCAATAGTTGGAAGGGAATTGCAAGCATATGGGAATGCAGGTCTCCATGTATAAAACTGAAATAAGGAAATTCATTTATTGTATAGGGAATTACTCGTGAACTACTCCAGTAATATCCCATTAAAACCGGCATTCTTAGAATATAGAGATTCACAAATTCTATAAACCCCTGAATATTCCCAAGCAGGGCTCCTGATAAGGCAGTTATTACACCGTATTTTATATTCCCGCCGGTAAGGTTGTATCCAATACTGAAAAGAAGACTGAGGGATAGGGCAAAAGTAAGTGCAATCGCCAGATTAAAAAGTATGGACGGTTCGACAGAACAGAGTTTTCCTAAAACTCCTACTGAAAGGTATCCGAAATAGTAATAAAAATCCAGAAATCCTCCTGCAAACCAGGGGTCTGCGGGGGGGAAGGAAGAAGTTCTTATCACTGCATTCAAAAAGGCAAAATCCATAAACTTTTCATGCCTGTAAATCTCAGGAAGGTAAATACGTACAAGCAGAAAAAAAAAGAAGCCTCCGGCAAATACAAGCTCATTAGCAAGAGAGATCTGTTTTTTTGGAAGCTTTCTCTGTTTTCTATACAAAATTGCCGATGCAAGACAAAGAATAAGGACTGAAATCAGGATTGTGCTTCTATTAAAGCCCCACACATAAGAGAAAATCCAGGAAATATACGTAACAAGCAGTATCCCTAGAGGGCGAGCTGTAGAATACCCTCGGTCAGCCAGCCTGTTTCCAATCTTTCCGGAGAAAGGTATGGAAACAAAACCCAGGACTTCAATAAGAATAAACCAGAAAATTACGTGAAGATAATCTGACACGTTTCCCTTCCCTTCAAAATGATTTTTCAAGTACAGTCTAGAAATCCAGCTCTCTTAAAGTGCAATATCTATGCAGAATCCTGCATCCAGAACTTCACTTTTTTATTGGTTCCGAATAATTATTAGAAGCCTTCAAAGTTCTCAATAGAGGCTCTTAAAATTATCAAATTTCTTTCCTGTCAGCTAATTTCCCCACGCACGATTCCCCGACAGAATTCCGAGTAATAGATTTTGTAACTTGGTTTATATTTCTATCGCACTAAAAAACTGTTTTCTTCTCGCTTTCGCTTTTTTACCAATTTTTAGATTATTGTTTTCAAACTGTTAGCTCTTGTTATCTTAAAATAGGTCTTTGCAAATAGTGATAGATATGAAAATGCAGATTAACGGAAAAGCTGTGAATTCATCCAGTGGTGAATTTTTTGATATTTTTAACCCTGCCACAGGCGAGCTTGTAGATCGAGTTCCCAGAGGTACAGGAGAAGATGTTACGGCAGCAGTTGAAGCTGCATCATCAGCTTTTGAAGGCTGGGCATCTGCAATTCCTCAGCAGAGAGCCAGGGTTCTTTACAGAGCTGCAGAAATTGCAAGACAGAGAAAGGATGAACTTGCGGTGCTGCTCACTCAGGAACAGGGAAAACCTCTTTTTGAAGCCAGAAACGAAATAGGGGGTTTTGCAAGTGTTCTTGAATATTACTGCGGGCTTGCAAGCAGTCCCGGAGGAGATTTCACTCAGATTCCACAAAATGGGTACGCTTTTACCGTAAAAAAGCCCCTGGGTGTCTGTGCAGCTATAATTCCCTGGAATATGCCTGCCCTGATTATGGCATGGAAGATAGGGCCTGCCCTCATTTCCGGAAACACATTTGTACTTAAGCCGGCAAGCAACACTCCTCTTACAAATCTTTCTCTTGCGTCCGTTCTGAACGAAGCAGGGCTTCCGGCGGGTGTGCTTAATGTAATTACAGGCCCCGGAGAGCTCGTGGGAGAGGCTCTGGTTGAAAATCCCAGAGTTAAAAGAATTTCTTTTACCGGAGAAACCGGGACCGGAAAACATGTAGCTGAAATTGCAGCTGCAGGGATGAAAAGAGTTACTCTCGAACTGGGGGGAAGCGATCCTATGATTGTCTGTGATGATGCGGATCTTGAGAGTGCAGTTCTTGGAGCCCTCAGGGGAAGATTTTACAATTGCGGCCAGACATGTACTGCTGTCAAGCGCCTGTATATCTTTGAGTCCATAGCCGAAGAATTCATTAAAAAACTTGAAACTGCCATCCGGAATTTGAAGGTTGGAAATGGGATGCATGACAATATTGATATGGGCCCCCTTAATAACCGCAGTCAGTGGGAATATGTAAAAAATCTCGTAGCCGCGACCGAAGAGAAGGAAGAAGGAAAGATAATTACCGGAGGAAAGGTTCCTGAAAATAGTTCCCTCGGAAAAGGATATTTTTTTGAACCAACTCTTATCGTAGATGTTTCCAGGGAGTCCAGGCTTTTGAGAGAAGAGGTATTCGGGCCGTTGCTGCCTGTAGTCAGGGTAAAAAACCTTGATGAAGCAATTGAAGAAGCAAATAATAGCATTTATGGGCTTGGGGCATCCATCTGGACGAAGAATTTAGACCGGGCGCTTCTTGGATGTGAGCAGTTGAATGCAGGGATTATATGGATAAATCAGCACCTTAAAGTAGCTCCTGAAGTTCCTTTTGGGGGAATAAAAGAGAGTGGAATTGGAAGAGAAAATGGGCCAGAATCCCTTTCCGAATATCTGGATACAAAAACAATAATGTTAAAAACCTGAACCTTCTGAGTAAAAAAGAAGTGACAACCTTTTGTGCCTGAACCTGTTAAGTAAAAAAGAATTAACAAATAACGATTTGAGATTAATAAATTAGAGATTTCGATGAGCTATTTGAGGCACAGCTCATCGAGCTGTTTTTTTCTGTAAAATCGTACCAATAATTATGGGTCTTACTTTTTCAGGTATTTGGGCAGAAGCTGCATAAATTCGGAGGCTTCCATTACGGGTACGCTGTCAATTACACAGATATCTGACCAGGGCAGGTTGAAAGCTCCGTAGGCTTCGGCACTTTCTGCTTCATAAAGGATGTAATAACGGTTTCCTGAGAGGTCAACCCACTGGTTAATAATATCTATTCCTTCCGGAACTTCCAGTTTCTTAAAGTGTTCAAGGACCTTATCACGGTTTGAAGGGTCCCAGGTACTAACGTCCATGAATAACATCTTTTACCACTCCTTTTAGTTTGTACGCTGTCCACTACCCCTTCCCGGAAGCTCGGCAGCTTTTTACAGCGTCCGGGATTTTTGAGAGCTTTGCTTCAATGAGAAAAGTATTTGTTTCCCATATCTCATCCCCGTATACACGAGTGTGACCTGCATGCCCCCAAAAGGCCAATTACGGCAGAAGTCCAGATTTTTAATTCTCACTGTCTTTTCCCTATCTATCATTGTTAAAATCTCCACAATAACAAATCGAAAAAGACAGGTAGTCATGCGGAACTTCTTTCTGCATGTACAGACAGTATATTATCATCTTTTGACTATATAATGGTTAGTCCTGAGAGATTTATTATATCAGGGCTCTTCTCTCTACATGCAATAAGTTTTATTAATCTTTCAAATCAATTTTTTTTTCAATAATGCCAGGAGATCTCGTAAATCTCATCTGTTTCCTAAATAGTTTGCGGATTCGAACCCTGCTTTTACAGAGCCGTTCATACTTCTTTCCGGATAGTTACTCGAAGAAAACATTCCTGCGAGATAAAGTCCCGATGGGCCTGCAACAAATGGTAAAACTTTGTCAAGATATCCCTGCTCATACACCGGGGCAGTATCCATTCTTCGGAAAAGCTTTGCCCAGTGAACGTCTGACTTTGAAAAATCCGGAAACATTTTTTCCAAACCTCTCAGATAAGAATCCAGGACTTCTTCTTCTGTCTGCGCCCAGAGAGTATCCTTCTCGTCCTGAAAATAAGAAGTTATATAGACAAGATGTTCTCCGTAATCTTCAAGAGGCATGAAATTGGTGTGCTCAATTACAGCTCCAAATGGCACGTCTGCCTTTATATTCAGCCAGTAATTTCCATCTTTCATAAGTCTTTTATTAAGCCCCACAAGAGCACATGCAGTTCCTTGATAACGAATATTTCGAAGGATTTCATGAAGAAGTCCGAGTTTGCCTTTTGTGATTACATCCAGTACTCGGGGCTCAACCGTTGAAATAACCGCATCACAGGATATGAAGTTTCCATCAACAATTACTCCCTGCACCTTATTCTCAGCAATTACAATTTCTGTTACCTCTTTATTTTTCAAAATCTCTCCTCCCCGGGATGTTATTTCTTTTGACATATTTTCTATCAGGGAGTTAAACCCTCCTCTTAAGTAACCTAATTTTTCTCCTTCTTTTCCCCTATCAGACCTTATTTTCACGCGTCCTATAAGCCAGGCTGCAGAAACATTTTCAGCATTGTTACCAAACTTACTTTTCATTAGCGGAGCAAAAAAGTTTTCATATACCGACCTGCCTGCAGTATCAAGAATCCAGTCTTTTGCTTTTATTCTATCATAAGAAGCCGTATCATTTATTGTTTTTATTTTGAGAACCAGCAAGCCCAATTTTATAAGATCACCAAAAGAAAGGGGACTGAAGCGTAAGATTTCAGAAGGAGTATTCATAGGGTAATTTTTACCTTCAACGAAATAGGCGTTTTTCCCCTTCAGCCAGAGCATCTCATTTTCAAGCCCCAGTTCCTCTATCAGCTCAAGAAGCTCAGAATCGCTCCTGAATATATGATGGTAATACTTTTCAATAAAATAGTCTTTTCCTGCATTATTCTGGCAATAACTTGCAGCCATCCCCCCGATTTCCGCATCTTTTTCAAAAATAATAATCTCATTCGATTTGCAGAGCTTGTATCCGGCCGATAAGCCCGCAAGCCCGCTTCCTATTATTATAATTTTCATGTGTAATTTATCCCTTTAATGTCTCATTTCTCTTTTATTCTATTTCAGGGCTTTAACTCCCCTTAATCCAGTACTTCTTTGATTGCTTTTCAATTTCCCTTATAATAATCCTTGTCTCTAATATTCCTCGATGCTTTAATCGATAACTGAATAAATTCAATCGAGTGAACAATATCTAAATTTTTATACTTTCCTATCAGGATAATCCCCATGTAAACGCATTTTGTCTTAATACCCTTACTTACCGATATGCCTGACCGCTATATATACTTTTAATCCATCTATATTATAGAAATTGATAGATAATTATGAGAAATCTATCCCGATATTTCCAGGTTTGAGGGGTAAGAGTGTATTACGACCAGGAAGTTGATTCTGTTTTTGAGAAATTGGGGACATCAGGAACAGGGTTGAGTTCTGACGAGGCAGAAACGAGACTCGAGAAGTATGGGGAAAACCAGCTCAAAGAAAAAGAGAAGGTTTCTGTTCTAAGGCTCTTCCTTTCACAGTTTAAAAGTATCTTGATCTTCATTCTGATAATTGCATCTATTATTTCGGCTCTCCTTGGAGAGACTATTGATGCAGCAGTGATTATTTTTACCGTTTTTCTTGCAGGTATTCTCAGCTTTGTGCAGGAATACAGGGCTGAAAAAGCAATTGAACTCCTTAAATCTCTTACAGCTCCAGAAGCTCTTGTGATAAGGAACGGAGCCGAGAAGAAAATTCCTTCACAAAAGCTGGTGCCTGGGGATATTATCTTGCTCCAGACAGGAGACCGTATCCCTGCAGATGCAAGGATCATTAAAGAGTTCAATCTCAAAATCGATGAGTCCTCGCTTACAGGAGAATCAGTGCCTGTTCAAAAGAGCACTGAAACTTTGCCATCAGAAACTCCCGAAGCTGACAGAAATAATATGGCCTATACAGGCACGGCAGTTGCTTACGGAAGAGGTGTTGCTGTTGTCACGGCTACTGGCATGAACACGGCTTTTGGAGAACTGGCTGGGCTTTTGGGAACAATAGAGAGATCCAGGACCCCTTTGCAGGAAAGTCTTGACAAATTTGGCAGATGGATTGGGATTGCAACTCTCATAATTGTAGCTTTTGTAGCAATACTTGGCGTTTTTTATGGTTTTCCTCTTTTAGACATGTTTTTATGGGGTGTGGCTCTTGCAGTCGCTGCCATTCCTGAGGCCCTTCCTGCAGTTGTTACAGTAGGGCTAGGGCTTGGAGTAAGGCGCATGGTCAAAAGGCATGCCCTTGTGAGAAAACTTCCATCTGTAGAAACCCTTGGAGCCACAGATGTTATCTGTTCGGACAAAACAGGCACCCTTACACAGAATAAGATGACAGTTGAAAGAATCTACTCTAATGGGCAGATTTTACAGGTTACGGGAAAAGGTTATTCTCCTGAAGGGGAATTTTTTCAGGGAGATGAAAATGTTTCAGTAGATGGCATGCATCTTCGGACTCTTTTGCTCGGATCTGCTTTATGCAATGATTCAGGCCTTATTGAGGAAGATGGCAGGTGGGAAATAAAAGGAGACCCTACAGAGGCAGCTCTTATTGTTGCTGCCGCAAAAGCAGGGTTTCGAAAAGATGATCTTGATCGGAAATACTCTCGCCTTGGGGAAATACCCTTTTCCTCTGAGAGAAAGAGGATGACCACGTTTAACAAACTTGAAGTCGGTTCGGATATCTTTCCTGATGGCAGCCTCGTTGCCTTTTCAAAAGGAGCTCCTGAGATTATATTGGGCTCCTGTACCAAACATCTTCTCGAAGGTGAGATAAAGCCTTTAAGCCCTGAACTGAGACATGAGATTTCCGAACAGGTAAGGGAAATGGCTGATCAGGCTCTCAGGGTTATGGCTCTTTCCTTCCTCCTTCTGGATGAGGATTTCTCTTCTGGAAAGTTCACTGCCGATGAAATCGAGAAAGATATGGTCTTTTCAGGGCTTATGGGTATGAGGGATCCACCAAGAGAGGAGGTAAAAATTGCAATTCGGACATGCGAAAATGCCGGTATCAAGACGGTAATGATTACAGGAGATCACAAGATTACAGCTTCTGCAATTGCAAGAGAACTCGGAATTTTAAAGGAAAGTGACCTTACCCTTACAGGAACAGAGCTTGATGCTCTTGAGGACAGTGAGTTCGAGGATATAGTTGAGAAGGTTTCTGTTTATGCCAGGGTTTATCCTACGCAGAAATTGAGAGTAGTTCAGGCTCTCAAGAAGAAGGGCTACGTTGTAGCAATGACCGGGGATGGGGTAAATGATGCTCCTGCTCTGAAAGCTGCTGACATGGGTATAGCAATGGGCATTACCGGCACTGACGTCAGCAAAGAAGCCTCAAATATGATCCTGACAGACGACAATTTTGCATCTATAGTTGCGGCGGTTGAAGAAGGGCGTAATATCTTCAAAAATATCAGAAATTTTATAACCTACGGGCTCTCAGCCCATATCGGCGAAGTTCTAATAGTGCTTATTTCTATTCTGGGATGGCAGATCCTGCCCCTTATTGCAGTACAGATCCTCTGGATCAATCTGATTACCGATGGGCTTCCTCCGATGGCTTTATCAGTTGAGCCTCCTGATGGTGGTCTCATGAAACAGAAGCCACGGAACGTTGAAGTGGGACTCATAACTCGCCGTGAGATTGTAGCCGGGCTGGGAATTGGAGGCTTGATTGCTCTCCAGGCTCTTATAGTTATAATTTGGGCGTTTGATAATGGTTTCCCCCTTGAAAAGCTTCAGACAATGGTTTTTGCACTTGTAGTTTTTTCAGAGATGTTCAACGCCTTCAACTGGCGTTCTGACCGGTACTCTATTTTTTCTCTGGGGCTTTTTACAAACAGGGCTCTAGTTTACGCAGTTATGATCACAGTAGTTCTGCAGTTGATAGTAATTTATGTCCCATTTTTTCAGACAGCTTTCAGGACTGTACCGCTTTCCCTATTTGAATGGGGGGTGATACTTGCCCTTGCCTCTACCACGCTTATCTCTATGGAGCTTGTAAAATATATCTCAGGAAAGAAATTACAGAACAATAAGCTTTGAACTGAACTTCTCAGGTATAAAAGAGTTTTATTTTTGGTTTTTTCGTCTTAAATTTTCAAGATTTTTATTGTAATAAAGAGTGAACTCTTTTCCCGGGCGCAAAGTGAAATTATAGGAGAGATATTCCTCTTGGGGAATTTCTTTATACATCTGGTATCCCGCAGGCACAATTATTGCATCGTACTGTCTGTTTGTAGGGGGGGTTCTGGAATATGTCGCTTTTCCGTAGTTCCTCAGATACCATGGAAGAGGCCAGTAGAGGTTGTCTGGATCTACAACGTACAGGTTCAGTGTTTCAGGTCCGCGGTTAAATCTTTCAATTTTCTTCATTAGATCTCGAATATCCGGGGATGCCTGTGTGTGTGTCATCAATTCATCAGGCTCCATACTTCTGTAAAAATTTACGGAGATGCACTGGATCAGAAATATTCCCATAGTAAGTGCCAGAATTACTGCCAGAAAGATATGAGTTCTGGATTTTCCGGGACTGGAGTTTTCGCCTGTTGTATAGTTATTCTTTTCTTTCCTGAATATCTGGCACTCTTGCCTGTTTCTTGACCCGGGGGGGAATAATTCTCCCAGGTAAGCCCCTGCTAAAATCCCGAAGGGAAGGACAATATGCACTACAAGCCAGGGGACTTTTTCCTGAAGGTAAGAATAAAGAAGTAGACTTGCAACTGCCCAGTAAGAGAGGAAAAGGAAAAAGGGAAAATTTTCGTCTTTCTTTTTCAGGAAATGGATCAGGCCCAGAATCCCAAAAATCACAATAGGGCTTTCATACACTAGAAGAATTGGGATATAATAATAAAAGGGGCCTCCAATGCGTTCGATTCTGTGCATTTCCATCCAGTGAGAAAAAGCCTTTTCCACTACCGAAAGAGGGGATACATCATTCCTGAAAAGGCTTGTGTAAAAGAACATAGCAATAAAAATAAAGAGAATTCCTGCCAGGAGAAGCTCAGGGAGGAAAGGTAAAAGGGCTGAACTTTTCAGACGGAGGGCTTCTTTTAAACTCGATTTCTCTTTTTTCCAGTCTGAATAAAACCTGTATAAAAGGTAAATTCCGGAATAAGCTCCAAATATCAGGATAATCAGGTAGGCGTTTTCTTTCGAGGATACAGCTATAGCAAGGGAAGAAGCAGCAAGAATAAGGTATGAGTATCTCTTCGAATTGTGAAGATTCTCAAGGTAGCGGACTCCTCCTGCAACAGTGGCCAGCGTACAGAAGACGATTATCAAATCATTTCTAAAGAACCGTGAAAAATAAACCATACTGGGAGAAAAAGTGAGCAGGAAGGCAGACCAAAGCACTCCTGTTCTTCCAAGCTCCTTTTTTAACAAAAAAAGCACGGCAATTGAAGCCACTCCGAAAAGGACGGGAACAAGACGTGCTGTTGTGTCGTTAATCCCCAGAAAATGAAAGATCAGAGCTGTAGAATGGAAGAGAAAAGGGCCGTGGTAAGCTGGATCATAACTGTATTGTCCGTTCTCTAGAAGTTTAAGGGTGAAGCTGGCATGTACGCTTTCATCATGATGAAAAACTCGTTCTCCAAGGTCAAAAAGTCTGATCAGGAGAGCAGAAAATATGATCAGAATCCCCAAAATTTTATAATTTTTCCCCGAAATCCCAGTTGATTTTTCGATATTTTCATTATGATTTTGCTGCATTGTTCTCCAAACCTTCAGCACTGGCTGTTCCTTATAATGCATAGGTATATTTAAGTGATGGGATGAAATAGTCTCTCTCATGGCAGAGGTTAAAGTGAAATTATTTGCAAATTTGCGAGAAAAAGCAGGAGTATCTGAACTGCAGATGTCCGGAGAAAAGATTATTGACATACTTTTATCCCTCACAGAAGAATATCCCGGATTGAAGAGCCTTATTTTTGAAGACCATGAAGGAAAAAGTGAGGTTCCTGTTATGTGCGGTTCTATTAATGTCCTTATAAACGGAAACAATGTCAGACACCTTGAAGGGCTTGATACTCTCCTTTCAGATGCCGATGAGATTGCAGTCTTACCTCCGGTTTCAGGAGGCTGATTTTTCTCAGAAGGGTTAGATCATGGGCAGGATATTCAAAGAAAGAACTTCCGTTAATGAAGCTTTAAGACTTTTACTCGAGAATATTTCTCCTCTCAGGAAAACAGAAGAAATTTTCCTCGAAGTCTGCACCGGCAGGGTACTGGCAGAAGCCGTAGTTTCGGAAAGGAATGTCCCTCACTACCGCCGTGCAGCTATGGATGGATACGCCGTGCAGGCTTCAGATACTCTGGGAGCTTCTCCTTCCAACCCGGTTCTATTGCATCTTTCTGACCGGGTAGAGGAAGGAAAAGCTAGCTGGGTGCATACAGGAACTGCGATGCCGATAGGAGCCGATTCGGTTGTAATGGTTGAAGATACGGTCACAACAGGAGATATCGTCGAGATAAGATCTCAGGTCTATCCTAATAGGAATGTGGCACAGATAGGAGAAGACATAAAAGAAAACGACCTGATTTTCGAAGAAGGACACTTTCTCCGTCCCTGTGATGCAGCAGTGCTTGCGTCTATGGGGTTTGACAGGGTAAAGGTTTTCAGAAAACCTGTTGTTGCAGTTATTCCCACAGGAGACGAGCTGGTAAGCCGCGAAAAAGCCGGAGAAGTTCCCCCCCCTGGAATGGTGCTTGAGACCAATGGACTTATGACTGCTCTTTATGTGGAAAAATGGGGAGGAATTTCTCGATATACGGGAATAGTGCCTGATAATACCGAAAGTATCAAAAAAGCTGTAGAAGCAAACCTTGATGCTGATATGATTCTTCTTTCTGGAGGGACCTCGGTAGGGAAAAGAGATCATGCCCCTGAAGTTGTGGCTTCAATGGGGACGTTATTTGTTCACGGGATTGCAGTCAGCCCTGGAAAACCTACAGCTCTTGGTGTTGTGGATAATGTCCCCGTGGTTTGTCTCCCCGGTTATCCGGTAGCCGGACTTGTTGCCCTTTATTTCTTTGTCCGCCCCGGAATTCGAAAATTGGCATCAGTTCCACATGCCTCCGAATTGGTTCTCAAAAAACCCCTTGCTGCAAAAATAAGTTCAAAAATAGGATATGTTAATTTTATTCGTATTGTTTTTGAGGGAGACAGAATTCGCCCCTTAACCGGAGCTAAGGCAGGTGCTCTGAGTTCAGTTGCAAAAGCTGACGGTTTTGTTCTGGTGCCAGAAAATGTTGAAGGATATGAAGAGGGAGAGGAAGTGGATGTTTTTTTGATTGAATGATTCTTTTAATTGAATGATTCAATTAATGAACAATTCTTCTAATCAGACAATAATCCGTTTCTTATCAATGGACTCCCCCAATACATTATCTAATGGTAAAACCAGAGTATTTTTATCTTTTTTTAAAAGATATAATGAATAATATTTTACATTCTAAGGGCTAATGAACCGGGAAATCTTGTTAAATCTTACTTTTTAAGTGACCTTAAAAGTGAAAATTATGCCCTCCGCGGAAGAGATCTGATAAAATCTTTCTCATAGGTCTCGGAGGTTTTATAGGGGCACCTCTTCGATACATCGTTTCAAGCCGGATTCCCAAAGTTCAGAATATTCCTGCGGGGACTCTTATAGTAAATATTCTGGGAACATTGTACTCGCCCTTCTTACTTTTTCTTCTGAGCCGAAGTCACTGGTCTATCTGGTAAATATAGGAATTTTGGGTTTCTTTACCACTTTTTCAACCTTTGCCTACGAAACTTTCAAGCTGCTTGAAGAGGGACAAAACTTTTCTTTTTTCCTGAATATTTTCCTGGCATTGTACTCTGCATTTCAGGAGTAAGTATTGCATATCTAGTCGTGAACGTGCGGCTATGAATCTAACCCGGGATATCTGGTTCAAAAGAATAAAAATTGCCCCGTTAATTAGAGCGATTAGAAACAATATTTAAGAAACAATTTTGAAAAAAGGTTAAATGAAAAAGCCCTTAAAATCACTTTACAAGGGCTTTTGCAGATCTTCTGATGAAGCGCCTCTTGTGACCTGAAGAGGTGAAGCGCTGCGCAGGTCCTGGGTGTGCTTTATGAGCCTGTGACTTCTGGACCTTGATAACTCTGCCTTTTCTGCCTTTTACCTTTACCCAATCAATACTGCCGGTTTTGCCCATTATCATTCCTCGCTAAATTTTGATTTTGATTCTGATTTTAATGTTTCTCTGAATCTATCATTAATTTTCTCACGCACAAATTTGCGTGACTTATTCACTGATTGATAGACACTGCCGATTGCCGCGGATTTTCTTTTCCTCGGCAGTGTTCAAAAACAGGTATTTCTACCATACCTTAACTGATGATTTTCAAGAATGCCTGATGGAATATTAGATATTCCTTGAAGCCTGAAAGTGCGAAATTATAAATGTCATCAAGCCTTGGGTTTATCATAAAGAGAAATGCTAGTAATTAAATGTTACGGACATAAGCTTAAAGTAAGAGGTCTAAAATAGAGTTACGTCTGGAAAAATACACATAAATGCAGACTTAAATGCAAATAAATGAAGACTTATGCCCACAAGTGAAGACCAAAACCTAAATACTAAAATGATGCAACGTGGATATTGCAGGATTTTTTTATGAAAAAGGCAATTAAAGTAAAAAACGATCTCATCGAGACCAGGCTTGATGAAGCAAGAGAAGAACTTACAGGCTTAAAGAATTTTTCTGACACTGAATTCATCGGTATCATCAAGAAGCTTGGGTTTGAGTGTGAACTATGTGCATGCTGCTGCACTAAAGAGTTTAATGACCACGTTTTTCTGCTCGATTCGGATCTGGACGCCATCAGGGAAATAAATCCTGATGCTGTCACGCCTGCCCCTTATTATGAATTTTGTGATCAGAAAGGAAGGTTTTATGTCTCAGGCTACGCTCTGAAAACAAAACCTGATGGTTCCTGCATTTTTCTTGATAATAAGCGCTGTAAAATCTATGAGAAACGCCCTTCAATCTGCAGGGTTTACCCTCATATGCTCCACAGGGAGGCGGATGAATCGGGTAAAATTGACTGGCGCCAGATAAGCGGCTTAAACGAGCATGGAAGTTACCACTCAGATATTCAGGAATCCGAATGTGAAACAATTGCCCGGGAAACCAGGGCTTATGAAGAGGCATATCTGAAACAGACGATTTGTTTTCTTGAAGCTGTCAAAGCCCATTTTAAAAAGAACGGATTGAAACACGTCCAGAGTATACATGACCGCAAAACTAGGGAGTTTCTCAAAGGGAAATGTGAACTCGAAGTCTTCGTATATTCAAAAGACAAGTTTGAGAAATGTACTCTTAAACCCGAAATCTGCTTATAAAAGCTTAGATTTACTTTTTAACTCTTTTACTATCTTATAAAAAAATTATATTTGCTTATAATGTATTTTAATTCCTTATAAACTATTTTAATGACTTATAAAGTTATTCTGTTCGTTATAGGACTTTATATTTGCTTATAAATGTTTTTATAATCCTTTAATGTCCTTATTTCTTTTCCCCTTTACATTCCATTTAAGGAGTACTCCCTCCTCTATTTTTTCTGCAGAGATAAGATCAAGCTCAAGAAGTTCAGCTTCTGAAAAGCCTTCTCCGTCAGTGAAGGTCGGAGCTGTAGAACCTCCTATTATCAGGTTTCCTACAAAAGTGTAGATTTCGTCTACAATGCCTGCAGAAAGCATGCCCCAGTTAAGGGTTGCCCCTCCTTCCACCATAAGAGTATTTATACCTATTTCCTTTAATTTTCTTGCAAGCTCTGAAAGGTTGACTTTATCAGTCCCTGTTTTGATAACAAGGGCTTTTTTTTCCAGTTTTTCCACTCTTTCGCCAGGAGCTTTATTTGAGACAGCAATTATTCTTAGCCCCTCTCCTTTTTTGAAAACATCTGCATCTAGGGGAGTTCTGGCTGAACTGTCAACAATAATCCTGGTTGGATTTTCATTTTTTCCGGCTGCTTTTCTTGCAGCTTTTCTTTCCGCGGATTTTACAGTCAGGCTCGGGTCATCCGAGAGGACGGTTCCGATTCCTACCATTATTGCATCGGCCTGGGCCCTAAGCTCATCCATTCGCTCAAAATCTATTTTTCCGGAGATTCTGACCTGTTTTCTTTCTTTTGTTGAAAGTTTGCCGTCAGCTGACATTGCAGAATTAATAAAAATAAAAGGCCTGTCCATTTTGTGGCTCCTTAAAAAAGTATTGTTGGGAGATCTAGAGTTATTGGGAGATCTGAGCCAGATCTCATAAATTCTGTCTCCCTTTCCCTGAGACTTTAAATAAACTTCAAAATTGTTTTAATCTGTTCTTCAATACGTTTTAATCTGTTTTCTTCCGCTTATGTCAAGTTTCTGATTTAAGTGGGCTTAACCTTGATTACTCTGCATCTATCAGAGGCTTCAGGAGGTCATAGTCTCTCAAAAGTCCCTGAAGCTTTCGGTTTGAGTTAATGATTGGGATCTGGTCAATCCTGTTTCGTTTCATCTTTCTTGCACAATCGCTGACAGATGCGATATATGTGGCTGTGATCGGTTCCCGGATCATCACATCATTTGCGATCATGTTCGGGACCTTGATTCTTGACACGCTGTAGTAAATGCTCATTGTGTCCCGCATTGATTCCCATGTCCAGGCGTCATCGTCCTGACCTGCAGACATATCTGATACTTCTACGCTATCTTCGATTATGCTTGCAGATATAATGTCACGGTCTGAAATAATCCCTATAAGTTCCAGATTTGCATCGAGCACAGGGACAGCCTTAACGCTTGCAAGCTCCATAATCCTGGCAACAACAGGCAAAGGTGTTTCACTGTAGATAGCGACGACTTCCTTTTCTACATAGTCCTTGATTGGAATATCGATATTCATATCTGCAATTGTACCCACCACGTCTGCTACAGTAACAAGGCCTACAAGTTTTCCTTCATCTACGACTGGGAGCCTCCTTATACCGTGTTCTATAAGAAGGCGTGCTGCAGTCTGCAGGTCCGATCCGGGGGATATGGTTATCGGATCCCGTGTCATAAGAAGGGCTAGCTGTTCTTCTTCAGGGTTTTGCAGAAGGTTTGTCCTGGTCACAATTCCTACTACTTTGGAATCCTTGAGTACCGGAACTCCTGAGATGTGTTTGTTCTTAAGAATTTTAAGGACTTCGTCCCTCGAACCGGGAAGGGTTGCACTTGCTACATCCCTTACCATAATATCTTCAATGAAGATGTTTTTTGGCATGTGATCTACACCTTGTATCCTCTGAATCCTGGAATTTCTTTGTTTTATATCTTTCTTCCAAAAAGGTTTTGAGTTGACAGAAAATCTCAGCTTTGTTCTTCAGCCCGGACGACCAGCACCGGAACCTTTGAGCCTCTTACTACTTTTTCTGCAACGCTTCCCATTAGAAATCTGTCGAGTCCGGTTTTTCCGAGGGTACCCATTACTATCAGGTCAGCGTTATTATTTTCTGCAAAATTGATAATTTCATTGCTCGGATGTCCTTCCCAGAGCACCTCTCTTACCTCTATCCCTGCAGCTTCTCCTTTCTCCTTAACTTCATAGACTGCTTTTTCCCCCTCTTTTCTCAGGATTTCGTACATTGCTTCCCAGCCAGCGTCCATTGGTATTGAGGAAAAAGAAGATGTGTCTACTACATAAAGAGCGTGAACCGTGGCTCCGCTGAGTTTTGCGATCTCAATACCGTAAGAAATAGCCCTCTGGCTATTCTCTGATCCGTCTGTTGCAATTACTATGTTCCGGTAAAACTCGCTCGTCATGTCTTGTTCTCCATTTACTTTACGAATGAAAGACCGATAGTATGTCACCGGGTCTTGCCCGCCTTGTGATTCCACTTATGGGGTTCTTTATCCCTGCAAGATTATTGGAACTTCCGTTCAGTATCATCAAATTAGCTTTATTCCCCTTTTCTATCGAACATGTGGAGTCTGGCCCCATTACAAAAGAACCATTAAGTGTGCAAATTTTAAATACTTGCCTATCATCGATTGAAAATATTTTGGACATAAATTCCATTTCAGCAAACATATTTACAGAATTTAACATTACATTATCTGTTCCGGCAGCTACCCTGATCCCAGCCTCCAGCATATCCGCAATAGGTGCCATTCCAACCCCTGTGACAAAATTTGACCTGGGACAGACAACTACTGGAATTCCGGCATCTGCTACAACCTCCAGATCTTTTTTTGTAGCATGTGTTAAATGAATCAGCAAATCCGGCTCAAGAGATAATGCTTTTTCTATATCGCTTCTATTTTTTTCTCCGGCATGGATCGCAAAAAATTTATTCAGATCTCGTGTGTAGGTAACAATATTTTTCAATAATTCCATGTCAAGGTCGTTAGTTCCACTCATTCCAAGTCCATTGGAGTGTAAAAGAACTCTTCTTACTTCGGCCAGTACTACCTGAAGAGGTAATTCAGGCTCTGTGGGTCTCCCAAGCACCATCGAATGTAATTGAAGCCCTTCGAGAGCCTTATTAAGTGCTGAAACTCCTACAACTCCTCCTTCTCTAAAATCTGCAAAAGCACAGGTTCCGGTCTCTATCATATCAAATAGAGACTTTCTAATGCATTCAACCAGAGTTTTATATGGGGTTTCTCTGAGAACTCTGTGTTTTAACCCATCCGGAGGCTTTACAAGACAGTCAAGATCTTTCTGAGTCCGAAAACCAGATACTTCTCCCAGGGGTGGGTCTTTGATTACTGAATCTCCAAGATGAGTGTGGGCATTGACAAAACAGGGAGCTATAATGTTGGAGGAATATGTACTTTCTTCTCCAATTTCCGTAATTACCCCATTTTTAATGCAGATATATCCTTCAATGGGTTCCAGCTCGGGACCTGCAATAATTTTCCCTGAAATTAACTGTTCAGTGCCGTACATTTATACGCACCTCTGCTAATTCTCAAGCGCTTGTGTTCAGTTTGTGGAAGACCTAATATATACATAATATATAACTTTTCCTTTGGATTATTATAATGCACAATCTTTGAGGCTTTAATAGATCGGGTATTTTACTTCTCTCATCTTCACTTTGGGCAATCTTTGTTAAATAGAAGCCTGTACTTTTTCAATTAACTTTATATCTTCAGGTCAATTCCTATATATTTTCGGACAGACTTTTTCGGAGAGACTTTTTATTGTCTTTATAGAAACTGTTCATCTGCAGAAGAATATTTCTTAAATTTTAAGTTATTTACATGTATATACTTTACAGTGAATTCTTTATTCTCAGTTATTTTTATATATTAGTATGTATGTATATCTCTAGGCGCATTGTATAGGTCCTTGCACGAGATAATGGAAAATCCTAACTGTGAGTGTACAGACAACCCCAATGCGGTACATTGATAGTGTGACATTGCCTGGCACGAGGGTAACTGAAAGCGACTGCGGAAAACCAGAGGATGAACTTTCGGAGTTAGTGCGTCCGGGCTACAGCACTATTCTTTCCTGCTTTCAAAACCTTGTCTGGATGGTTGCCTGATTAACCAATTCTAATCTTTGATTAAGATGTGATTCTCATTTACTGCTAATCATAATTCTTTTCCCTTTCCACTGTTAATTAGTTATTGATTTATACAATACCTCCAAAAGGTAACACATATGTCCTTCGAAGAGGCAATAAAAGATCTGAATTCAGCTGTTGTCATTGATATCGAGGTCACGCCCGGATCAAGTTCATTATCTGTTCCGAGCGGTTACAATGAGTGGCGTAAAAGAATTGAGGTCAAACTAACTAAAAATGCTCAGAAGGGGAAGGCAAATGAACAACTGATTGGATGCCTTGCCGAGTTATTTGGAGTCAGTAGCTCAAATATTGTTATAACCAGTGGGGCAACAAGCAGTAAGAAATCTTTATTAATAAAAGGAATCTCGTATCAGCAAGCTATTTCTCTTTTTGCATCTCGTTTAAGGGAATAAACCAACTGCTAGTATATAGTAACTAATTATTTAAATTACTAAATATTGATAAAACCCGCTTTAAGTGAAATGGGTTAGAAAAAGGTTGAAGAATAACGTGGTTGATCCTGAAATTTACAGAAAAAAACTTGAAAGGATTGAAGAGCTACTTTCCGAGCTTGCGGAGTACTCAAGAAAAGGAGCAATCATTATTGTGGAAGGAAAGAGGGATATTCTTTCACTCAAAAAGCTTGGAATTGAAGGTAATTTTGAACTTGCAACCAGACATTCTCTTTTTAATTTTTCTGAAAAAATTGCAGGAGTTGGCAGCGAGGTAATCATACTGACAGACTGGGACAGGCGAGGTGAACTGCTTGCTGTAAAGCTGTCAGAATATTTCGAAAGCTTTGGGCTAAAGCCTGAGCTTCAGATACGCAATAAACTGAGACTTATTTCTCAAAAAGAAATTAAAGATGTCGAAAGCCTGTATACCTTTGTTTCAAGTCTAAGACTTAAATCAGGCTCAAGCTTTGATGAAGATATCAGGTATGGATAAAAAAGTCAAAATTAACCCGTAGTTCCCGTTATTTATATAAAATATAAGCAATAAACAAAAAAAGAATTTTCAAAAGAATAAAGAAAAAATGCATTTAAAAAGCTATTTCTTTATCTTTCTCTTCTGAATTACAAAAAATTAGATAGTTGTTACCAACTACAGGAGACTGTTATTCCTTATGCATGGGATTGGAAGCTTCTCCTTTCTCCTGTATCATTTCCATACTTTGTGGGCCCTTTTGATGATTAAATGTCCGATCAAACTCTGGATACTTTGAAAATTTGCCAGAGAGTTCTTCAAACATTTTGTGTCTTGGACTGATAATAATTATATGAGCAGGGGGGTGAATTTTCTTCAACCTGCTAATTGCAGCTCCAGCATGGTTATTTAATTCTACCAGTGCCGCAGAGTTGCACTTTGACTTGAGAGATACACCCATTACACTCACAAGAAGCTCATCAGCGTAGTTTGGTTCTATGCACTTGGGAGTTGCTGAAAATTGAATATGGCCGTATCGTTCAAGGTCATGTAATGCTATTTTTACTTTATCCGAGTCGTCTGCCCGGACTAATGCGAATGATTTCATTTTTTACACACCACCAATACTGAAGTTATCCCCATTTCGATATGGATCTACCCCTATAATAATGTTTGTGATAAGAGCGGCTGATTAAGGCCCAGAAAGTTTAATTAGAAGCTCGGGATTTGCTGTTAGTACAGCATCTCATTCACTTTTAATTATTATAAATGGCCTGTTAAGAACCTTAAATCTTCATTCACCTGTCTCTCTTATTCAAGGTGTCTTCCGAAATTATAAGGGTTTTTCACAATGTCTTTTTTCAAGATTTAGTATCTGCTTCCAGATAATGGAATAGCGTATTCTATAGTTAGAGACATGGTATATATATTCTTTGAAATAATATTTCATGACTAAAACCCTTCTTGAAGTTCTCCATTTAAGATAAATTAAATTACTTTTTTCTTTAGAAATGCAATGCGTGGAGACCATATGTTAATTTAATAATTCAATTCATAGTTTCAATTCCATTGAAGGACAGGGATTTTAATTTCAAATTCATAAGAGGGTTTTATACAAAGTTGGGCTTTTAAGTATGATTAATGAATAAAAGTAGGTAAAGTTAAACTCTAAAGCTATAATATTGCGATTAAAAATTATGAGAGATTAAGTAGTATCTTTTGTTTAGAATTTTACTGTTTCATATAACTGAACAGTATGCAAAAAGATATATCATAGGACTGTCTGTACTCTCTTTTCGTTCAGATTTACTTTATAAACGTAGCGGGAAGAATTAATACTTCTTTATAATTATGAATATACCCAAATATCTTGAGGATATAATTGTTTTTCAGTTTAATTTCCATAAGGCAATTTATAAAAGCAATTTATAAAAGCAATTTATAAAAGCAATTTATAAAAGCA
>CAZLNG010000002.1:0-94935 GCA_964560735.1 uncultured Methanosarcinales archaeon
TCATGCAGAACTATAGTTCCTCATAATATATTACTATTTTTAATTACCAATGCCTAATTTTTTATTCCGTACTGTAATGGGATTGTTTTTAAATGAAACCGAGTTAGCTTCATTTCTTAATAAACTATTAAATGCCTCTTTTCTATGAAAAATTTGCTATAAAAGTATTTTAAAACTAATAAAGACCTCAAAAGTCAATAATCGCTAATTTAGAGCTTTTAATCTGCTTTTGGATAAAAAAGGATATTTCGAATTAACAAAGAAGATTGCTAGTGCTAAAAATAGGTCGAAAACAACTCTAACAACAATAGAAAAATTAATATGTTATTCTACTGTATATACAAAAAATATTAAAGTTGTTATTCTAAACCAAATACACAAAAAATATAGAAGAATCATTGAGAAGCAGGAAAACATATTTTAGAAACATAGAATTTTTATGAGACTAACCATTCTACTGAACCTTAATATTAAGGCATATAGTAATTTTAGATAAGTAACATTCTTTTTTGTTTTTATTCCAGAGTCACTTTAAAGGAAGGGTTTTTTTGAAAACTAAATTGAAAAATATTAATTATGATAGCAAAGTAAAAGCCTTAAAACCTGTAAAGAGAGAATTTGTATTCTATTTGTTGTCTGCATTTCTGTTATTTTGCATACTGATCTCTCCAGCTGCTGCAGCAATCGAATGGAAGATTTCTCCATGCAATCCAACTGTAGGAGATACACTGAAAATAAAAGGTACAGCTTCACCTGAGGAGAGCATCAAAGCCGTCGTTTCTTTTGAACAGAATCTCACTGTTTCCGACGGCAGATATCAATATTTGCTTGAAGAAATAAGGATTCCTGAAGGCAGTGATAATCTTTTTACTGTTAAGGCAGAGGGAGCACAGAATCTGAATGTGGGAGTAAACAAACTCATATGGATTAATCTGACATCTGAAGGCTCTGACGGAGTCGCAACCATATCTCAGTCTCAAGTTCCTCCCTTTACTTACAAGATCCTGATTGACGGCGATGCCCTGGACAATAGATCTCATGTAAACCTTGTATTTACGGCCTCTCAGACCCTGAAAGCTGACTTTAGAGGGCGATTTAAATACAAATATGACACCTCCTCAATGCCAGCAGGAAAATTCAATATAACGATAGGAGATCTAGAAAAGACAGTTGAACTGAGATCCAAAGAACAAAAAAAGCCGGTTTCTGAGTTTTCTGCAACTCCAATCTCAGGAGAGGCACCCCTTAAAGTAAGATTTACTGATAACAGCAAAGGGTCACCTACTTCATGGAAATGGTATTTTGGAGATAGAATGTATTCAGTACAGCAGAATCCTGTACATACGTACAGTAAAGCAGGAAAGTACACTGTTATCTTGAAAACAAAAAACGCTAATGGTATGGACACGGAAACTAAAGCCAAGTATATCGTAGTTTCCAAAGAAAATGACCATCAATCCAAAAACAAAAATGTCAAAACTGAAGATATAGAAGACAAAGAAAAACAGAAAAAGGAAAAATAATGTAGCCTTCTAAATACTAAAGGAGTTTTCTGAATACGTTCTGCAAACATTCCTGGAATTCAAATAAGAATTCCATGCCGCTCCTTTATATTACTGTCAATTACTGGATAAATCGTCAGAGATGAATATTAAAAACATACTCTTTTTTTAGAAGAAATTTATTTCCTTTGACCTTCTCCATTATTCAAATTTCAGACTCAGAAACTATTTACCGGAAGTTTTTAGGGAAGAAAAATACATCTCGAAAAAAGATTATTTTTATCTCTAACATTTTCTATCGAATTCAAGTACTTCTTCTTTTAATTTTAAATAAATTACAGTTAATTCTTAATGTAGTATACTATTTTTCTGGGAATTATACACCACAAAGAGTTTTTATTGGTTAAATAAGAAGATATTGAGTAATTTAGCTAACATTATATAATAAAAACTGGTTTGAAAATAAGGATAAGAAAATAAATTTGAGTAGTCTGGGCTCAAGTATTTTTATCCACTAAATAGAACATCCAAACCTGATCAAGAATTAGAGATCGTTAAAAGGGAAGAGATTTTGACGATTAACTGAGGTGTAACTAAAAGTATGCTTTATCGGGGTTTTGCTATGTGGCAGATAAAAAAAACTGTAGTGATCCTATTTGCAGTATTTTTCACATTTCAAGTGATAGTCGGCAGTGTAGCGGCTGCAACAATTTATGTCGATGACGACGGGACTGGTAATTATACGACAATACAGGCTGCAGTGAATAATGCAAGTTCCGGAGATCAGATAATTGTCAAACCTGGAACTTATAACGAATATATAGAAGTAAACATGAGCGAATTAACTATAATCTCCGAGTCAGGAAACCCAGACGACACCATAGTTCAGGCAACTGATAACCTGTACGTTTTCAATGTACTGGCAAGTGGAGTGAGCATAAAGGGTTTTAACATAAGAGGGGACGGTGATTCTACTGCAGTTTATATAAATTATGGACTCGGCAACTGCCACATTGAAAATAATAAAATCTCAAATTTCATATCAGGCGTAGAGATCTTTCTTTTTAGTACGGGTAATACAATAGAGAATAATGAAATCTCAAGTTGCAGTGACGGAATCATTCTTAGTGAATGTAGTTCCAACACCCTAATTAATAATAAAATTTCCGATTGTAAGAGTGGAGTTTTTCTTGGAATCGACTCCAGTTCCAATAAGTTGAGTAGTAACGAAATTTTAAATTGCGAGTATGGGGTACGTCTTCTAGGGTGTACATCAAATTCCCTGGAAAAGAATTTGATCATGGAAAATGAATACGGTATTTTCATTGAAGATGAATCGCATGATAACACTCTGACTGAAAATGTCGTAAAAGCCAATAAAAAAGCAGGATTACAGGTAACCGGGCTGACAGAGAACGCAGCTTCCAATAATCAGATTTACAATAACTATTTTTCTAACAAAAAAAATGTGGATTCTAACAAACAGGCAAACGTATGGAACACCACCCAAAGCTCGGCGAAAAGTATTATCCACGGCCCTTATATTGGCGGGAACTACTGGGCAACGCCTGCAGGAGATGGTTTTTCACAGACACATTCAGATGCCAATGGAGATGGAATAGCTGAAGAACCATATTATGTCGATGAAGTTAATATTGACTATTTACCTCTGGCAACTGCGTCTGAAAATCCATCGGCAGTCTTGCCTGTAGCAAATTTCGAAACAAGTATCAATCAGGGTCCTGCACCTCTTTCCGTTGAATTTACCGATTCTTCCCAGTACGCAGCCGAAAGAAACTGGGACTTTGAAAATGATGGAATAATAGACTCAATAGATGTGAGTCCCACCCATGTGTATACAGCAGCAGGAACATATACAGCAAAACTTACTGCAGTTAATGAAAACGGTACGGATTCAAAACTTGCCACAATAACTGTCACTCAAACTTCTGTAGATGATTCGGACACCGGAAATAGCGGAAATACTGGTGGAAGCAGTGACGGAGATGGTGGGAGTAGCAACGGTGGAGGTAGTCAGAGCAGTAGCGGTGTCAGTAGTGGTGGAGCAGTAGGGTCCCCTGAGCCTGCAGTAAACGTAAAGGTTAAAGAAATTAAACAAGAAATAGTTACAAGCGGAAAAAAAGTAAAGTTTGATTTCACAAAAAATGCAACCTGCGTCGTGTATGTAAGTTTTGATGCAAAGAAAACTTTTGGCAAGACCACAGCTATTGCTGAGCTGCTGAAAGGAAAGTCTGTGCTTGTCCCTGAACTTCCTTCAGGCGAGGTATATAAATCTTTTAATATCTGGGTTGGAAACGGTGGATTTGCAAATTCACAGAATATTGAAAATCCGGTAGTATGCTTTAAAGTGGAAAAGGCATGGGTGAAGAACGAAAATATAGATCCGGATTCAATTACCCTTAACAGATACAATGAGAGTGAGATAAAATGGGACCAACTCTTAACTAGTCTGTTAAATGAAGACGATAAATTCCTGTACTTCACGGCAGATGTTCCGGGATTCTCTTCCTTTGTAATAGCAGGTGAAACACCAGGTACCCTGGAAAATATAACAAAAATAGATCTGGAATCAGGAATTTCTTCTCTTAAAAGGGACAGCGCAAAAGATATCGGATTTAAAATCTCACAAAATAAAGACGGACAAAAAGCGCCGGGATTTGAAATTCTATATGGAGTTGTCTGCGTGTTTGCTTTTTATTTGTACAAAAAAAGATAAAAAGCTCAGGAAAAGCAAAAGAAAAAACGAGAAAGATAGCGATAAATTTAGTTAAAAAATTGCTAATTGATGAAGGTTTCATTCCTTCATCTTATTTTCAGATGTTAAACAATCCAAGAATCAATATCAGCTTTTTTGATATAAATTACTGGTTTACTATATTATTTATGCTTCGTTTTTTATATATACATGTCGTTTAAAATCCTAATATTTATATCGGATTATATTCATTCCCGATCGATTAAAAGCATTTACCCGAAGATTTTTGGTGTAAGAATAATCATTTGAATCAATCCTTGACTGGAATTTGTAAGTTCATCATGAATAAAGCAGAAAAATATTTTACTTTACTATAAACCCCCACATAAAATTTTTTGAGAATCTAATGGAGGAATTTAAATAAATAAATTAAAAACCTTATTGTTCGCTTTTTTAATTTTAATATTAATTTCAGGTATTGGAGGCGCGGCTGAGATTTTTGTCCAGCCTCCTGGTTCGATACAGGCTGCAGTGAATAATGCAAGCTCAGGAGATATAATTACTGTAAAACCGGGTACTTATATTGAGAATATCAAAGTAACTAAAAGTAGCATCACAATCAGGTCAGAATCCGGGAACCCTGATAATACAATAATTAAAGCAAAGAGTACTGGCGCCAATGTGCTTCTTCTTCAAGGGAGCAATATAAAAATAAGCGGGTTCAAGATTGTTGGAGCAAAATCCATCTATGCAGGTATTAACCTATCTTCCTGCAGTAATTGTATAATTGAGAAAAACAAGCTTTTAAATAACTCTCGTGGGATATTTCTGTTAAGATCCAGCGGGAGTACTGTATCAGCGAATAATGTTGTAAATAATGGAGAATATGGTATTGCACTTCAAAATGCCATGGGCAACACCATCTCGGGAAATACGGCATCTGGTAATCAAAGGGGAGTATATTTTGGCACCTCTGATGATAATGTCCTCTCAAGTAACACTGTCCAGAGCAACAGTGTATACGGTTTCTTTACATGTGGTCTTAGCGACAGAAATCGCGTCTACAATAATTACTTCAACAATGCTAACATGACCATCCGAAATGGAATAGGGAATTCGTACAATACCGCAAAAACTGCAGGTACTAATATTGTCGGCGGTCCGTATATTGGCGGTAATTTCTGGGGAAATCCAAGTGGTACAGGATTTTCACAGACGGCAGTAGATAATAATGGAGATGGAATTTCCGATTCTGCATATAATAACATAACAGGTAGTATCTATTCAGACAACCTGCCTCTTGTACTTCCTTCTAACCCACCTACCCCAACACCTCCTGTTGCAAGTTTCAGCAGCAATACAACATCAGGAAAAGAGCCGCTGTCTGTAGCCTTTTCTGATTCAAGTACCGGTTCACCCACTGCATGGAACTGGAGTTTTGGAGATGCAACCGCAAATTCAACGCAGAAGAATCCAACACATCTCTATTCGAAAGCAGGAAGCTATACCGTAAAATTAACAGTAAAGAATGCTGGGGGTAGCAGTAATACTTTAACAAAAACCAACTATATTACAGTCACAGCAAATACAACTCCAACGCCTCTGGCTGCAAGTTTCAGCAGCAATGTGACATCTGGAAATGTACCTTTGAATGTAGCTTTTACCGACACGAGTACCGGTTCACCTACTTCCTGGAACTGGAGTTTTGGAGATGCAACCGCAAATTCAACGCAGAAGAATCCAACACATCTCTATTCGAAAGCAGGAAGCTATACCGTAAAATTAACAGTAAAGAATGCTGGGGGTAGCAGTAATACTTTAACAAAAACCAACTATATTACAGTCACAGCAAATACAACTCCAACGCCTCTGGCTGCAAGTTTCAGCAGCAATGTGACATCTGGAAATGTACCTTTGAATGTAGCTTTTACCGACACGAGTACCGGTTCACCTACTTCCTGGAACTGGAACTTTGGAGACGGAACTGCAAATTCAACTGTAAAAAATCCAGCTCATGTCTATTCAAATGCAGGAAACTATACAGTTAAATTAACAGTAAAGAATTCTGCAGGTAGTAGTAATACTGTAACAAAAACCAATTACATAAAAGCGACAGCAAGTACAACAGTAAAACCGCCTGTTGTAAGCTTCTGGGCGTCAAGGACTTCAGGAACGACTTCCACTATTATCGGTTTTACCGATGCCAGTACAAACACACCAACAGCATGGAACTGGAATTTTGGAGATGGAACCTATTCAACAGTTAAGAGTCCAAAGCATACTTACTCAAAAGCGGGAACCTACTCGATTACTCTTACAGCAAGTAATGCAGCTGGAAGTGGGACAAAAACAAGATCCAACTATATAATAATAACATAAGTAACAGCTCCAAAAAACAGGTTATGAACAAAGCGACTTAAATGAATAATTTAATGCCTGAAATTCAAACACGAATTACAGGCAGTTCTTCTTTTATTCGATAACAATATCGTTTTTCAATATTTTTCTCTTTAAGTATTAAAAAATATAAAGGACTCTATAAAGATCTCAGGACTCCAAAAAACATAGATAGTGAGAAATAATATAAGGAGTTCACCCCTAAACCATTTTATTCCCATATCGATAAGAGTTTTCAGAACGATTTTCCTGATAATAACCTCGATTGAGTATTCAAAATTCAAGGTTTAGGGAGTCAATTTTGAGTTTTGGGATCAGCTCAAGGATAAAATACAGAATTGAGATCAAACGAACATTGTGAAAGCCATGTAAGTTATTATCATCATGCTTACACTATATTTCAGGCCCATATACACGGATCCCTGTCCCATTTTCCCGGCAACGAGCCCTGAGGTAAAGGCCTGAATAAGGGCCGAGTGATACATAAGCATTGTATATTCCTGTATATTGAAAAACCCGTTTCCAAATCCTGCAGACGCGATTCCTTTAGAAGAATTGGTAAAAGAGGTCGTTTGGGGGAAGAAATACATGGCTAGAATATAGACTATGAAAAGGAAGACAAAAAAAGCCACATAGATAGTGACCACATAGACTACCATGTCTGAAGAACGCTCTTTTTTCATGTCCTCTTCAATTTTCACCTGTTCAGAAGTGATAAAAAGCACATTTTTGAGATCACTTGTGGACTCGTTTGCCTTAGTAAGTATATGAAGGACCCGGCTTGAGGAAGCAGTTCTTATATTATTTTCAAGTTTCATCAGGGCTCGTGAAGTTGAAGTACCCCAGGAGAGGTCCTCCTTTAGTTTTTTAAGTTCATTGGTAAGGATGCCCATTTTAGATTCGGCCATGAGTATTAGAGAGTTTGAGAGCAGAATTCCTGACTGGTTCATGCTTGAGAGGTTTCTCAATAAGTCAGGCATTCTTTCGTCAATTTTGCGCATCCTCCAGGCGTTGATTTCATAAAAAATGATATAAGGAACTAGAACGAGGATAAAAAAGATAACGAAATAATCATCAAATTCGGTAATTAGCTGGACACTGTTATTGCTAATGTGGTCAAAGTTAAGGGTAAAGTGGAAGTTAAAATTGAGATATTCTATAAGATTTTTTGGAAGGGAGAAGAGATAGTATAATCCCAGAGGAATTCCAAAGAAAAACGTGTATCTGGGCTCATCCCGGATAGTTTTGTATGGGTTTAATACCATATCTTTAATATTACCAAGTTGTCTGTACAGCATGAACTTTTTACTTTTTCCTGTCTCCTCTTCTTCACTAAGTCCGGAGTTGATCTCTGGAATATCAGAAAAAGCTGTCTGAAAACCGGATATATCAGCCTTTTTAGGGTTCACAGAGAGTTCTCCCACGGTATCCAGAAGAACCAGGAATAAAAGAGTTGCAAGAGGTGTGACCACATAAATGAGAAGGTAGAGAATCTGTGCCGAAGCTGGCCGGAGCAATTGTAATACAACAAGAGTCGTCATTATGAAAAGAGGTCCTGCAACCATTACTGTCACATATACTTCGGCAAGAACATCGAGCCTTTTCAAAAAATTCTTGTTTGCCAGCTCTGCCATGTTTTGATACTGTTCTGATTTATTTTTAATGTACTCTACTATGGCCTTGCTACTTGAAACAAGAATTAACCCATCAATGAAGTCCTTGAAAAGCTCTGAAGGGGTCCGTTCTTTGGCAGAAGTAAGAGCACTTATAAAGTCCTTTCCCAGGTAATCCATATCCCTTACAATATATGATATTTCTTCCGAACTTGCGCCAAATATATGGGTATACGTGCTCAAGGACCTGAATACATCATAAATTGACATCCCCCCCTTGGTCAGAGCATACATGTAAGTTACTGACGAGAGCATGGATTTGTCAATACAGACATGTCTGGTGTCTGCCTGAAAGTAGGGAAGGGAGTAGATAAGGCCAAATACTGTCAGAAGACTTAAAAAGAAAAATAAAAGGGAAACTAAAAATCCAAGAATATATGGGTGTTCTGCTGAAAAACCGGCATTTGTAGAATTTACAAAAATGTTGAGGCGCGAAATAGGCTCTATAAACATCTTTAGCCCTAACCATGCGCCAAAAGTTCCTCCGAGAAGGCCTGAGACTACAGAGTACAGACACGCAGAAGCCAGATATTGATCTACTGACCTAGGAATATGGGATTCACGGATTTTTGCCTTTAAACCCTGGAAGTTTTCTTTATTCTTATAAAAAAAAGTCCCAAAAATTCTATACGCCAGCTCATCCAGCACACTGTAATTCATACTCCCCTCTCAGGAAATTATATCCTGTATCATATCTTGAAGTGTGTTGTTTGCTATACACTCCATAACCATTTTGGGATAGCTTTGATAGGTCTGGACAACAAGGGATACCTGGATATAGCTCCTCAGATTCTTTTCATACATATAGGTCAGGATTCTCTTCCGATTTTCCATTTCACTCCTCAGTTGACCTGTATCCCACCCTTTGATATGCATGATATCTTGCATGATGAAGGAATCTCCCACCTTGAAGAAGCAATCCCCTGAAGGCTCCCAGTTGAAAAGTTCATTTATGCCAAGATCCTCCGTCTCAGAATCAACGTTAAGGACTTCCACAAAGCTCCGGCTTCTTCGAACTCTTTTACCATTTATGTATACCTGTTCCTGAATGCACAGTACATCCAGAGATTGCAGCATCAGTTGAGGCACATTTATTGGCTCGTGAGTCAGCCTGTTTATAACGGTTTGAACATCTCCCGCATGCATGGTTGAACTTGTTGCATGCCCTGTTGACATTGCCTGAAACAGAGTAAGAGCTTCACTGCCTCTTACTTCCCCCACAATAATAAAATCTGGACGTTGTCTGAGGGCAGCCCTTAAGAGATCATACATAGAGACTTCCCCGGCAGAGTCGGAAGAAAAACTTTCCCTTGCAATTCCTGAAACCCAGTTGTTGTGGTAAAGCAGGAGTTCCCTTGTATCTTCGATAGACACTATCTTGGCTGTAGAAGGCATGAATAAGGATGTAGCGTTGAGCATCGAAGTTTTCCCTGAAGCTGTCCCCCCTGCAAAAAGGATATTATAGCCGTTTTCGATAACCAGCCAGAGATATACAAGCATTTCCAGGTTGCACGTCTTAAAACCAAGCAGGTCTATAGGAGTTATAGGGTCTTTCCTGAATTTGCGGATAGTGAAAGAACTGCCTCGGGGGGTGATCTCTCTTCCTAAAATGGCCTGAAGCCGTGAACCGTCCTGAATAGTCGCATCCACTATAGGCTGGCTTACGGAGATGTGCTTATTATTTAACTGGCACATTTTAATCACGAAGGAATCCAGTTCTTCTTCTTCGAAAGAAATGTTGCTTTCAATATTGAGATATCTTGTATGATATACATAAACGGGAATTTTAACTCCGTCACATGAGATATCTTCGATATAAGGATCATAAAGAAGAGGATTTATTTTGTCATAACCCAGAAGGTTTCTTTTAAGATAATAAATAATTTTATGAATGGAGGAGACCGAAACCTCAGCCCTGTAACGTTCAAGAAGGAAGAGAGTTTTATCTACCAGCAATGAACCTTTTTCGAGTTTGGAACTTGTAGAGTTCAGAACCAGAATATCCTGAAAATCCTCATAAATTCTTCCTAACAGCTCTTTCTCATATTTGGTCAATGCAGGTTCGATGAGTTTGTAATATCTCGTTCTCTGGTCTTCCAGAATTGAAGCAAAGGTGTAAGGTTCTTGAAGCCAGTACCTTTCAAGTTCTTTCAAACCATCAGGCACTATAAATTCCACCAGAAGCCCATCTTTTTCCTGATCATAGGCCGGGAGAGTTCTCAGGGGTTTATCAAAATAATTTTTAGCCCTTTTTAATATTTCTGGAATAGAGTTATCACCCTCGTTTTTACCTAATAACTCGGAAATAAAATTTTTTCTCATCAGGGGTTCTTTTACTTCATCCATACTCTTGCCTTCAGGTTTTTTCCTAAGTCATATAAGACCCGCACATTATAAAAACTTTATACTATTTTGAACTGACATAATTAAATTTTATTTTTAATTATAATTTAAAAATAGCTTTTATCAGCAGATAAAAGAAAAATAACCCTTTTAGAGAGATAACTAACTCAATATATTTATAATTATTTTGCTGAATATTTTTTCACTGTTTTTAAATTAAAGTCCATAGAAGTGACTTGAAAAATATTAAAAAATTAGATCCCAATGGGAAGCTTATTTTTATGCGAGGAGAAACAGTTATTCCTGAATTTCCTATGTATATCCCATTTAAAATCTAAATATTATTATAAATTTGCTCTGTTATAGTTGTTCTGTCCTATTTAATTTGAATCCCGAAGAGGTGATTTCAAATGAAACAGTTTCTTCGGGAAGAGACGTAGCTCTCATTTTTACGACTGAAAGATAGCGTATAAACTTTCCATTTCCAGGATCTTCCTTTAATTTTAGCTCTATTTTTCCAAAGACAAGATAATCTGCAAAGCCCTGATGCTGTTTGTGAGCTCGTTCATCCATGAGAAAAAGAGACGTACACCAATGTTTTGCCAGAATGCTGTATATTGCATCAAACTTACTGAGCGCTTCGTTACCAACGCAGCTAATTGTTCTTGTTAGAGCTCCGAGGCTGTCCAGAACTACAACGTTCACATTTTTTGAAATATCTCTTACACGGCCAACTCTGTCTTTTTCTGCAATTTCAAGCCCTTTACCAAGGCGGGAAGAGAGGAAAGTCTCCTGAATCCGGCTCTCAAATACATTTTCGATTAAAAGAAGGTTGGAATCAATAAAAGGTTCAAGATCCATTCCAAGGGATTTAGACTGGATAATAAAATCTTCCAGAAGGGTTCTTGTAAGGATCAAAAGCCCAGTTCTGCCTGCAGAACAGTTGCTATAAAGGAAATGTATCCCCAAGATCGTTTTTCCTGAACCAGTTGGCCCTGTGATAAGAATTCCTTTTCCTTTAGGATACCCTCCACCAAGAAATAAATCAAGATGCTCAATCCCACTCGTTATTCGTTCCATTAATTATCCCCCGGAGAAGGTAAGAGTTCTTTGGAACTCACCCTCTCATTTACATATATTTTCTCCTGTATTTATATCAATCTCAAAAAATTGAGGAATTGGGAGTAAAGAATTAATGAGAGACCTGGTTAAAGAGCAATAGTCATTTTTCATAGGGGAACAATCATTTAATTTTAAAGATTGGTAATCATTTAATTTAAAGGGTAACCACAAAAAATAATTCACAAATTGAATTATTGATGCTTCTATAAGCTATTCTTCAGGAAACAAGGGCTTTAAGCCCTTCAACTGCATTTACCAGTATATCAACTTCTTCTCTTGTATTGTATAGTGCAAAAGAAGCTCTTGCCGTACTTTCCACTTTCAGGAAGCGAGTTATCGGAATTGCACAGTGATGTCCACTTCTGATACAGATTTTTCGGGTCTGGTCAAGGATAAGGGCAACGTCATGGGCATGAAGTCCTTTTACATTAAAAGGTATTATCCCTGCCCTGTCTTCAGGCCCATAGACCTCTACATGCTCAAGTTCGGATAGCCTTTTTGCAGCTTCTTTAGAGAGCTCAAGTTCATGTCTTTCAATTTCTGAAACCCCTATTTTTTCTACATATTCTACTCCTTTTCCTAATGCTATCACGCCTGGTATATTTGGAGTACCTGCTTCAAAACAGGCAGGGGAAGGCTCAAGCACATAAGTAAACCCGGAAACATCCGAAACAGTACCTCCTCCCAATGATGCACTTTCCAGGGTTTCTGGTTCTTTTATGTAGAGTACGCCGGTTCCTTGAGGCCCAAGAAGCCCTTTATGTCCTGCAGTAGCAAAAAAATCACATCCAAGCTCTTTGAGGTCAACTGGCATATGTCCTGCAGATTGGGCCCCGTCAATCAGGACTTTTATGCTATTTTTATGAGCAAGTTTTGTAATACTTTTTACGTTCTGGACAGAGCCAAAAACATTTGAAACCTGAGTAATAGCAACAAGTTTGGTTTTCTCAGTGAAGGCATTTTCTATTAGAGAAATATCTATTTTGCCCTCGCTATCCGGACTTATAACTGTAACATTTACCCCTATTTTTTGTAAACGCAGCCAGGGCAGAAGATTCGAGTGGTGTTCGAGCAAAGTTGTGATAATATGGTCTCCTGCTTCCCAGGGATAGCTATTTGCAATGAGATTAATCCCTTCTGTAGTGTTTTTTGTGAGAATGGTCTTTTCAGGTTCTGCATTTAGAAAACGAGCGACTATTTCCCTTGATTCTTCAAAGCGGTTTGTGGTCTCTCGAGCCAGACGGTGTGCTCCCCTCCCGTGATTGCCAGCATACCTGTAAAAATACTCGACCATGGCTTCAACTGCAGGTATTGGAGTCTGAGTAGTTGCCGTACTGTCAAGGTACACAACTTCTTTTAAAACAGGAAAATCCTCACGGACCGCATATACATCGTACATGCTTTTTTCTAGGAATGAGAAATAAAAAAAGGTTTTGCAGGTTATTTACCCTGCACTCCGCCTATCATATAGCGGTAAAGGTCTAATTCTTCTGAGTCCAGGCTGTCAGTACAGCCATTTTCAACGGTGTGATACCGTTTTTCGTCGTACTTGCATTCATATTCGTTTATTTTTCTGTATTCGTTATTTAATTCACTCATAGTTTTCCTCCTGTCTCTTCAACATTTGCGCTTATATGCGGGTTCGAATTCAGTCCTTCTGGATATCATCCTGCATTCAAGTTAGAATTTCCAGCCTTTTCTGATACGAGTTCGCTGAGTGCAGGTTAGAGGTTCTAATCTTTCTAGCCATCTTTGCAATGAAACTCAGAACTCTATATCCTTCAGGATACGAATTCCCACATTCAGGTTAGCATTTCCTGTCCTTCTGGATAGGAGCCCTGAAATGCAGGTCCGAATTCTATGTCCTTCGGGTTCCAAACCCTATAACAGCGCAACAAGCGTTGTTCTTACCCACAACAATATATTAATTGTCAATTGTATTATATATTCGTTCCGGAATATTTTTTTGAGTTATTTCTGATGCCCAGATGACTCTGTGACTTTCCATGAATCTCATTTTCAAGAAAGTGAAAACATTTCGTAGTCTAACAGAAACCCATATGAAACGGGTTTTTAATGCATCCTCTTTGTTGTTTATTCATATCCAGGGTCTCCGATTCTTAATTCCACCATGGAAGGTATAAGATAACCTATTACCTATTTAATAATATAAATAAATTTCCCACGACCCCCTCAAATTCAATAAAAATCTCTAAAAAACATGTGTAATAACCGTTAGAGATGAATTTTTCAATTCTGGCTAATGTGCATTAACAAAATATACTTATATAAAATATGTAGAACAGTAATTCAGAACAAAATAGAATTAATAGGATTTGTGCACATCAAGTCCAAAATCGAGATCATTAGACAATATGAACAAATAGTATGATGAAGCCGTATTTACCTTACCTTTACTCGAATAATTTAAGGTATATTAATCCAAATTTGAGGGAATTCCCTTAAACAAGCTTTGCGGTTTTGAATTCAGAGGGTTATATTCAAAATTTATTTTTTAGTCTCGAGATTTGTCATGAGCCCGGCCAGATTGGCAGGAATAGCTCCGATAGCAGTGCATGTTTCTAGAGAAAGCCCCTTGCATGTAATGTCAAGATGGTATTTTCCCCTCTCGAAGAGCTCTTTAGGAAGCCCTTTATGTCCCAGCCCTACAAGAAAGAGAAATGAGCGGTTTCGAAGAGCTTCTTCAGCAATTTTTGCGGGCATAACCTGTCTTTTCGGATCCGGTTTCGAAGTAGTAATAACGATTTCCCCAAATTGGGATGGAAAGCCTTTTTTTGGAAGATCGGATACAGACAGGTGATTTTTTTCATAAAGAATTTTAAGATAACTCCCCGATTCCCCTATTGTGGTTTTCTCCATTACATAAGTTACCAGTTCTTCTGCGGTCATTTTGAAAGGAAAATCGTAGAGAGCAAGGTGAAATCCAAAAGCATGACAGATTGGAGCAGCTCTCGCAATTGCACGGTAATGAGCGTCCAGAACTTTTATTTTATCATAGGTATTTACTATTCCAAGGGTGAGCATAAGATTCTTCATTATTCTTTTTCGTAAAATAATGTTTCGTCAATCTTTATAGGCAGGCTTAAATCTAAGTTTTATCAACGTTCATTGTTAGAACTTTTGTTAAGTAACGTATATTGGATTAAGTACCTTCAATTTGAGAATTGTGGCTTTTAAATTAAATAGTGAGTTCTAAACTTAACAATCACAAGAATATTTCATCGCGTATTGCGCACATTTATGAAAATGTTCACACTCCTTGCAGTCTTTCCATAGAAGTAACTTCTCAGAATCTTCTATTTTTTTGAAATTCAGTTTTTCAAAAAATGCAGGAGCAGTAGTCCTGACATACAGGTCACATGCCGGTTTTTCAATTGGTGTTAAGAGATTCCTGACAAGTCGGGTTCCGATCCCCTTTCCCCTGAAATTGGGATGGACTGCAATAGAATGAATTTCCAGAAATCTTCTTCCTTCAAACTCGGATATTATAAGGGCAGCACATCCTATGATTTTTTCCCCTTTCTCAGCCAGTACAAAATCTTCCGGCTCAAGACCTTCCATATCAAGAAAATAAGTGGATAAAAGCTTCTGAATTGCCAGAAAATCGGATTTTTCAGCTTTTCGGATGAAAATGTCAGTCATATTTTTCTTTCGGTCATATTTTTTTCATTATAAGTTTTTTCTGGTTCATCAAGTTTTTTCAGGATATAAGGTTCGTCCATACTTCCACTCCTGAAACCCTCCAGATCCAGAGTTACGTAATCAAAACCAAGAGATTTCAGATATCGGGAAATTTTCTCTCTTTTTTTAAAAGCGTCCTCCATCTCTTCGAGAATTATCTCTATTCTGGCTATATTCTCGTGCATTCTGACCCTGAATTGGGTAAAACCGAGGGAAAATAAAAAATCTTCGGCTTTTTCAATTTTCTGGAGAGCTTCCACAGTTATGGGCTGCCCGTAAGGAATACGTGTTGCAAGACACGCGGCAGAAGGCCTGTGGGCTGCTGAAAGTGAAAGGTCTGAAGCAATTGCTCTTATCTCTTCTTTTGTTACATTCAAATCTACGAAAGGAGAAAATACCTTTTCACCGGCTTCCTGAATTGCCCTGTATCCAGGACGGTTTTCTCCCTGTATTTCAGAGGCGTTTGTACCTTCAAGAACTACATCATATCCGATCTTTTCCGCAAAATCCAGAAGGGTTTCAAGAAGGGCTTTTTTACAGAAATAGCACCTGTTTATCGTATTTGCGGCAAAATAAGGCACACTCATCTGGGAAAATGGGAGGATCTTGTGCTGGATTCCAATTTCACAGGCTGTCTTTACAGCTGTCTCCAGTTGATTTCTGGGAAAAAGCGGCGAATCTATTGTTACGGCAAGAGCCTTTTCCCCCAGTATTTCAAAAGCAAGTGCAGCAAGAGCTGTACTGTCTACTCCCCCTGAAAATGCAATGACTGCATTTCCCCTTGATTCTATTGCCTTTTTTAGCTGTTCCATCTTGTCTTCAATGGCCATTTGTAAATGATTTTCCGCTAAAGATATATGTATTTGCCGGGTATATATCAGAAATTCTATCTATCGAAGAATGGGGTTTTCGAATTCATTAAATGGGCATGGTTTTGAATTTAAAGATACTCTCAAATAGTAGCATTTAAAAGATATTTATGCTTTAAAGATCAAAGATCTATTTTGCATTGAAGTTTCATAGTAATTAAAGCTTTATCTGCCTCATTATCTAAAACTACCAATTAAATTTGTATAAAAAGATAGCTCTTGATTAAATCACAAATACGGAGACCTTACATGGCATTATTCGGAACTAACGGTGTACGTGGTATCGCTAACGAATACATAAATCCGGAACTGGCGGTCAATTTAGCCAGAAGTCTTGGTACATACATGGGCTCAAAAGGCACTGTGGCCATTGGTTGTGATACCCGAATTTCTGGTCAGATGCTGAAGGCTGCCGCAATTTCCGGGGCTCTTTCAACAGGCCTGAATGTAATCGATGTAGGGATAGTTCCAACTCCCTCTATTCAGTATTACGTGCGCGATTTTGCTGATGCTGGAATTGTTATTACTGCATCCCACAACCCCAGAGAATACAACGGAATCAAATTGATTGCCGGCGATGGCTCAGAATTTCCCAGGGATGGGGAAAAAGAAATTGAGAAAATATATTATTCTGGAAAATTTTCAACCGTGTCCTGGGAAAAAACAGGCAGCTTCAAAACTGACCCCGGAGTTAATGAATATTATATAAGGAACATTATAAAATCCGTAGATGCCGAAACTATCCGCAGTCGCAAATTCAAAGTAGTTATTGATACTGGCTGCGGAGCAGGTTCCCTTACTCTTCCTTTCCTGCTTAGAGAACTGGGTTGTCAGGTGCTAACCCTTGGGGCACAGCCTGACGGGACTTTCCCCTGGAGAAACCCTGAACCCACACCAGAAGCACTTACAGAACTTTCCGAACTCGTTAAAAAAACAGGGGCATCCCTTGGAGCGGCTCACGATGGAGACGCTGATAGAATAGTTTTCATGGACGAAAATGGAGAGTTCATAAACGAGGAAGTTTTGCTCGCCATGATGGCAAAATACATGCTTGAACATGAAAAAGGCCCTATAGTGACCCCTGTTAGCTCTTCACAGCGCATGGCTGATGTCGCTGAAGATGAAGGCGTAGAACTTCACTGGACTGAAGTAGGCTCAATAAATGTTGCACGGAAGATGATGGAAATAAATGCAGTCTTCGGAGGAGAAGGTAATGGCGGTCTGATCTTCCCCAAACATCAGTACTGCAGAGACGGAGCAATGGCCTGTGCTAAAATTCTTGAAATCCTTGCCGGTGGAAAAAAACTTTCTGAACTTGCCATGAGTGTGCCCGAATATTTCAATGCAAAGACGAAGATCCCCTCTGTTGACACACAGAAAACAATGGAGAAAGTGAAAACAGAAGCCTCAGGACTCGGGCTCAAAATGGACACCATAGACGGAGTAAAGATCTGGTACGAAGACGGCTGGGTTCTTATCCGCCCTTCGGGCACAGAACCGATTTTCCGGATATTTGCAGAAGCAAAAACCCAGGACAGGGCAGAAGAACTAATGCAGAAAGGTCTGAATATGATAATAAGAGCAGAAAAAATCTAGATTTGCTACTGAGTTGCCTTGCAGGCAATCAGGAATACAGAGATTGAATTTTAATTCATAGTATGGTGGGGTCTAAAAATTTAAATTTCCCTGCCATAACTGTGACAAATACGGATACTTATCCTCCGGCATAATCAGGTTTGAAACAAGAAAGCAAAAAGCTTCTTGAACTTTTGACTTTTCGATGATATAAAAATTAAGTCTTTTTTAAGTTTTCTGATTTTGAATTGCAGTTTACTGTATATGGATTTCATAGTTCAAAGTTTAGTCCTTAATTGTCCTGAAAGAGAGATTTTGTTACGGATTTAGTATGCATTAATTTTAAAATAGTAACAACAAATTATAAATACATTAAATACTTTATTACATATGGGACTAAAAAAGAAGTATCCTCCCATAAAAGAGTATGTCTGTATGAGCGCCTCCTAAGCTGAAAAACATATATGACATAAATAAAAAAAGTAGTAAAGGATTCCAGACGTTGTTTGATTAAAGGAACAGCTGATAGTACAAGATCAACAAAATTAACCAAAACAGATACTCAATTAAACAATAAGGAGTGAGCAGAAGCAGCTACAGGATCAGAAGTAATGTAATAACTTGTGCAGAATAATCTCGAGCAGTCTACTTAACCAGGAGTGAGAGAATGAAGTTCAAAGCCGGCACTTAAATTTCAGCTGCCCGGCTTTTACTTCAATCTCTCAGAAATTCATCTCTCTACACCTTTCTTTTTCATACTTTTCTATGTTTTTCCCAGTAACCCGTGAGTTTGCCGTCAAGGGCAAGTTTTCCAAGTTCGCGCCTTACTCTATCACTTACCTCTGATGGAGTTGCCGATGAATAAGGAGTTCCCGGGAGGGGGGTCAGGTAGTGAGCCCTGACAGTCCCTCCTTTCTTGCAGATCCAGCGGACAAGGTCAAGACTTTTTTCCTGATCTTCCTCGGTTTCTGTCGGGAAGCCGAAGATAAAATCAACTGCAGGAATGATATCCTGTTCGAGACAGAACTCTACGGCTGAAACGCTGTCTTCTACAGTATGCCCTCTTTGGATTTCTTTGAGAACGCGATCACTGCCTGATTGAGCCCCAAGGCTAAGGCTGTCATTTGCACAATATTTTCTGACGAGTTCAACTGACTCCTCAGTCACAAATTCTGGACGTACCTCAGAAGGGAAAGTCCCGAAGAAGATTTTTTTATCAGGAATTTCGTGGAGGGCGGAAAGCAATTTTTCCACTTTATCAAGCCTTGGGTGAAGCCCGTCCCCCCCGTAGGCGAAGGCATTTGAAGCTATAAAGCGAAGATCATCATAGTATTTTGCATTCTTTAGAATTGAATCGACACTTCTGTGCCTTACCTCTCTTCCAAAAAGCCTTGGAGTCTGGCAGTATTTGCACCCCCAGGGGCATCCCCGGCTGATTTCGAGAGGGGCGCGAAGTTTTTTCGGGTCAAAGCAGGGATAGGAATCAAGATTTACATAGGGCCGTTTTGGAGTTGTGACAATTTTACCGTTTCCCGAATCCCTGTATGCAATACCCCTCACTTTTTCCGGATCTCCTCCCTCCTGAAGCACCCTTACGAGCTCAGGCAGGGTTTCTTCCCCTTCTCCCAGTACAACATAGTCAAAAAACTCAAGAGTCTCCTCCGGAACTCCCGAGGGATGCGGCCCTCCTGCAATGAAAATAGAGTCTGTACCGGCATTTTGGACTTCCATGAAAACCTTTGCTGCCTGGCGCGTTGTAAAACTATAGATCATAATCCCGTTTAAAGGTCTGTCTGAAAATCCGGCTTCAGGTAGTAAAGGGGAAAGGACTGCAAAACTATAAGAGTTTTTTTTGCTATAGCGGAAATGGACATCCATTATTTAATTCTCCATTTTTCAAAAGCCTGTTTTGTCTTCAGGTAATCGGTTTAAAAGGGATCAGAGTAAAGCATAGAAGACCAAGGATAAACATAACTACTCCAAGCAGGATACGTTTTCTGTCCAGTCTGATATTATCCTGAAGGGGAGATGGATGTCCGGCTGCGGCAAAAGCCCAGAGGAAAAGCGCCCAGAAAACCCATACGAATCCGTCTTCTTTAAGCACATAAATTACATAAATCCCTAAAAGAAACAGGACACGCGGTATTAAAAAAGAAATATTCTCCGCCTTTTTACCTAGCATAGCCCGGAGGATATGCCCCCCGTCAAGCTGTCCTGCAGGAAGAAGATTGAGAAGGGTTATGAACATTCCTACCCAGCCTGCAAAAGCTACCGGATGAAGGTTTTCATCTGCAACTCCCACAAGGTTTTGTATAAATACGAAAAGAGGAGGCAGGCCCAGATTAAACATCGCAATATTTGGCATTATGTCGATTACAGGAGCTTCAAGGTGAAGTCCTATAAAAGTAACTACAATTGACATTACCAGCCCTACAAGGGGTCCTGCAATCCCCACGTCAAAAAGGGCCTTCCGGCTGGGAACAGGTCCCCTATAGCGAATTACTGCCCCCATAGTGCCAATAAAAGTAGGAAATGGGATGAAATATGGAAGGGAAGTCTTCATCCCATGGTACCTGGCCATTACATAATGAGCCATTTCATGGGAACCAAGAACTGACATTATTGCTAGGGTGAAAGGTAAACCCTTGAAGAGCTGAAGAGGTTCATTTATAACATCCACACCAAACATCAGAGCTCCACAAACCATTGTCGTGAAAAAAGTAGCTGCTAAAAGGACGAGGTTTAACCAGGTTCTATCCTTTACCTTTTGTTCAGGAGCTACCAGCAGAATATATTCCCCAAACTCATACTTGAGAGTGCATCCGAACCCAAACTGCTGAAGAGGTGCCCAGAGTTCACTAGTGACGTTTTCGGCATCGATTTTTGGAGTTCCATAGAAAGAGAGCGTGTCTCCGGAATTCTGAATTTCATACACATCAAATACCCTGGATATGTAAGGGTATAAACGTGAAGCTGTATCTTCGGCACTGAATTTTTCATGGGTATTCTTATGGTTTTCTTTTTCAGGGTTCATTTTGGAGTTCACGTCTCTTATATTTAAATTTCCTTTTCAGCAATCTATTTTGTTCAAACTTAATCCATTAAATGACGGATAATTTTTCAGAATTATATGATAGCGAATTTTCAATATAGTTATTATTTTTAGATTTCACTGAGCTTATCCAATTCACAGATTATTCTTCGTTCTTGCTAGTTTCCTGTTTGAGGAGTTCAATATAGCCCTCGCTTCCGTTCACAAGAACTGTATCTCCATTCTTTAAAAATTCGTAAGGGTTTTTTTCAAGCAGATCTATTAATGGGATTTCAGAAATAATAGCACCTACTGCCACTATAGGTTCGGTTTCCAGATTAATGATTGCTGTAGGGGCAGCCCCATTCTTTTTTAGCTGGTACATTACGTACGAGCCAACTGTAGAACCTTTCCCGTGGGGAAAAATCAGAACTTTGCCCTTTATTGATTTCCCGGTAAGATCATGCTTTTCCTCTACCACGATTCCTGTTTTAGGGTCCACACTACCGAGGAAGGAAATAGGATCCTTGGAGATCAATACTTCTCCTTCTGCACGTCCTCTGGATATTGTCCTGCCTTTGATTTTAATGGGAACCACCTGCCTTTTTTTCTTCCCTGCCAACCGCCTCCTCTACGCAGGCTTCCAGACTTCCATATACTGCTTCAGCCCCACACATTCCCGGAACATAAGCAAAAGCCTTTCCTGAGTTTACCATAACACAGGAGTAGCTGTTTGTGGCCGGAGAAACAACCATACATGTATCACAGACGACTTTAGCTCCACTCTTTTCAATGGTCCGGATTTGTTCAGGATAGCGCTTTGCAAGATCCCGTGAGGTAAAAATCCAGAAATCTTTTGAAACGGTTTTCCCTTCCAGAAGTTCAGCCACTTTTTTCAGTTCGGCTGCAGAGCAATGAGGGCATCCTACAGTTATTAGTTCCGGTTTTCTTCTAGCTTTCCGGCTCTCATAAACTTCATCAATCCTGTATCTTTCAATGATAATTTGCTCTTTAGGATTCTCAAAATTCAGTTTGCAAGATTCAGGTGTAACGCCATCTACATGATAAAGAGCAACTGCTCCTGAAGCTGCCATTGCAGCCCCGAGAGCTTTCAATTCATCTGCTTCTGGAATGTCCTTTAAATGAAAAATAGGAATTTTACTTCCCACAAGTTTGCCAGCTATATACCCGAGTGCTCCATAATCTGATTTCTGCAGTGAACAGTCAACATCAATTGAAATCTCAGGTACGCGGTTTTCATCCAGATGGAAGCCATAGTTTGCAGTTTTCCCCAGAAGAGCCGCAGAAAGTGCTGATGGACCCCCTTCCCGGTTTGTCCGGGCTCCTATAACGGAATTTGCGTAGGATACAGCTGAAGACTCGCTCCATGCCAGATGATCCCCGTAACTCACATCAAAACCCGAAAGTGTATATGGGGTGCAGGTGCATTCACAGGAAATTCCAAGTTTTTCATATGCCTGAACTATTAACCTCTGTTTTTCAGCAAAATCAGGTGAAATCCTGAGCCTTTCCCAATCTTCCAGATCCATTCCGGCAGGGTTCAGGATTGCAGGAACCTTAACTTTTCCCTGAAGGTCCGAAATCCATTCAAGGCCTGCATCACCCATAGTTTTGTAAGAAACACCTGCAATCTGGGCGCTTTTAATAGGAATAAGCCTGTCTGCGCCGTAGATATCACCAAGAGCTACAAGGATTTCAATAGCCTGTCTGAGAGTCTCTCCGGATTCTCCATTCAGGATTTGCTCTTCTTCTTTTGTGAGGTACATGGAAATTCACTCAAGATTGTCAACTAGAATTGTCATCGTCTGAAAGAATAATAACGCCTGTGTCTCCAGATCTTTAATTTTGAAGAGGCTCTGACAGGCTGCTTTCACTTATTCTCCCGGAATTACTGCCCTTTCAAAATTTTCTTTTTCTACAAGAACCTTTGTAGCGTCGATTCCCACTTTTGTGGTCGTCCCGTCAGGAGCTCCCCTGGGATCTAAAGAACTGCCACGAACATTAGGGATCATAAGAATATCAATATCTCCTTTTAACCGTGTAGCAATTGCAAACTCAACATCATTAGGGTCAAAGATATTTATATCGTCATCTACAACCACTACATGTTTGAGGCTCGTATGGGCTGCAAAAGCCGCCATAATAGCATTTTTCCCATCTCCTTCTGTCTGTTTTTCGATCTGGACAACTGCATGGAGATAACAACACCCGCCTTCCGTAAGCACTACGTTTTTTACAGTAGTAACTTCCCCGACAGCTCTGTAAATTCTGGGCTCATAAGGCACTCCCATCATTAAGAGATGTTCTGGACCTGCTGGCAGAATTCCGTGGTAAATAGGGTCTTTTCTGTGAACAACCCGGGTGATGCGGATCACAGGCTCTTTTCTTACTAAATCGTAGGTTCCCGTAATATCTACAAAGGGCCCCTCATCAACCTTTTCTACGGGATCAATATAACCCTCAAGGACAATCTCGGAGTGGGGAACCTTTACTCCATTTGCGCACTCAAACACTTCTACAGGAGCTCCGCGCAGGGCAGCTGCATATTCCAATTCTTTTCCTACAGGAACGCGTGTTGAAGTCGCGTATATGATTGTCGGGTCGCAGCCAATAACAATTGCAACAGGCAGAGACTCTCCTTTCTCAGCGGCTTTTCTGTGCAGAAGGTAGGTGTGTCTCGGAGGAACCAGGCGGGCTGCTAGCTTATCTTTTCCTGCAAGCATAAGGCGGTGAATTGAAGCATTCATTACGCCTCCGTATTCGGAAATCACGATTCCTGCAGTTATATAAGGTGCTCCGTCTTTCTCAAAATGAGTAAGTATGGGAAGTTTGGTAAGGTCAACTTGATTCTCAACTACCTCCAGAGTAGGAGAGTCTGATACCAGCTTCACTGTACCTTCTGGAGAAACTTCAGAAAGCCTTTTTATAATTTCTTCTTTAGGAACTCCTAACATAGCAGCCAGTTCATCTCTGGACCCCAGAAGATTCATAATAACCTTTGAGCCTGAGATATCATTAAAAAGAACAGGAGCTCTTGTCTTTTTTGCAATTCTGGAAGCTTCGAATCTAGGAGAAACGGGTTGTGGAATTTCGACCAGTTTTCCGTTTTCTTTTAACTGGTTGATGAAAGCTCTAAAACTCATGGGTATCTGGATATCAAAAAGCGGTCAGATGATAAAAAGATTATCTGATCATCGGTGAAATGACACTCGACTTTATTAATTATATCAGTGAGCCATAAAATAGAGAAATAAGCTTAAATTATTATAACTAATTTTAAATCTTTAGAACATTTTTTTTAATTTGAAGTCCAATTGATCAAAAGTTCTGTTAAATCCTGATTTCCAGCTAATATTTTTTGCATTCTTTCTTGCCGGTTTTCAGGAATAACTGAACTTTTTCTAGACTTCTAACACTCATCAAGCATAAAGGCCCTGGGCCTTATGATCCTCTTCTTCTCATACTGATCAAAACAATGGGCTATCCAGCCTGAGACTCTCCCAATTGCAAAGATGGATGTTGCAAGTTGGGCAGGAATATCCATATACTTGTAGATGACCCCTGAGTAGAAGTCGACATTAGGATAGATTGGTTTTCCTTTTTTCTCAACAAGTTCACGGATGACTGTATTCTCGATTGTTTCAGCCATATTGTACCAGTACATATCCCCTTTCGCTTCTGCGAGTTGTTTAGAAAGCTGCTTGAATATCGTACCTCTAGGGTCATATGTCTTGTACACTCTGTGTCCAAAGCCCATGATTTTTTCTTTCTGTGCCAGTTTCTCGAGGACATACTTTTCTGCATTTTCCGGACAGGCAATCTCGTCGAGCATGGTCATAACCTCTGCTCTTGCCCCTCCATGCAGAGGGCCTTTAAGGGTGCAGAGCCCGGACACAATAGCTGAGTACAAATCCGAAAAGGTGGAAGCAGTGACTCTTGATGAGAAAGTGGAGGCGTTAAGCTCATGTTCGGCACTCAGGATAAAATCTTTTTCCATGACTTCTGCTTCCAGTTTACTTGGCTTAACTCCTTTCAGCATGTACAGGAAGTTAGCTCCGTGAGATAGGGATGCGTCAGGAGGTACAGGTTCTTTTCCATTTGCCATTCTGTAGTATGCAGCAACTATGGTTGGTATCTTGGCAATTAACCGTATGGCTTTTCTCAGATTTCCTTCAGGAGAGCTGTCGTTAAGGTCAGGATCGAATTGTGCCATAAATGAGACAATTGTACGCAGCGCTTCCATTGCGTCAATACTGAAATTACACATGCGGATAACATCCACTACCTCCCTGTTGATTTCACGCTCCCCTCGCAGGCGGGCCGAATAATCTGCAAGTTCCTGATCTGCTGGAAGTTCTCCCTGGATAAGCAGATAAGAAATCGCATCATAGGGAAGCTCAACAAGCTGATTGATGTCTACTTCCCTGTATTTCAGAATGCCCTCCAGCCCGTCTATGAAACATATATTTTTACTCATTTTCTACCTCGCAGTTATGCCCTAGAGGATTTTCAAAAAACTTTGAAATTTAGGGAATCCTCTGATTATACGTGAAAGATTTAACACGAAGGACTTTTTGGAGCCCAAAAATAGGGTGACAATGCATTCCTATTATCGTTGAATAAGTATATTAAATTTGTTGAATTTCTATCTCAAGATCTCTATAATTATTTTTCCCATTTCAAGATGTAAAGGCTTTAAACCATTTAGTTATATTTAATATGAAATATATTATATTAGGTATACCAAATTCTCGAGACTTTTTCATTAAGCTAAAGTAACCCTTTGCATGGTCCAGATAAAGGGAAAGTTCCCCACAAAAAAATAAGAGTCAAGAAAGGTTTGCAAAACCTTTCAAAAATTCGTATCATGCAAATCAGGCATTGAAAACTTATTACTTTTTCTTCACCGAATCCCGCAGGAACTTGTGCAAAATTCCACCATTCATGTAATACTCGCGTTCTACAATTGAATCCAGCCTTACTATCACCTGAAATTGAGTTTCTACCCCATTTTCATCCTTTGCCTTTACAGTTAGCTCTCCCTGGTGTATCATATTCTCAATCCCGAGGATATCATAACTTTCTTTTCCTGTGAGGCCAAGAGTTTCTGCATTTTCTCCTTCTTCAAACTGTAGAGGAAGAACTCCCATACCAACGAGATTGCTTCTGTGGATGCGTTCAAAAGACTCGGCAATAACTGCCCTGACTCCCAGGAGGAAGGTACCTTTAGCTGCCCAGTCCCTGGAGCTGCCTGTCCCGTACTCTTTTCCTGTTATAACTATGAGGGGAACATTGTTTTCAGCATAAAGCATAGCTGCGTCATAGATAGGGATTCCTCCGCAGGATTCCTCAGGGAAGCCCTCTTTTTGTGAATGATAGGCAGTCCAGCCTCCTTCCCGGGTCACGAGCTTATTCCTGAGCCTGATGTTTCCGAAAGTTCCGCGCATCATCACCTCATGGTTACCCCTGCGCGATCCATAGGAGTTAAAATCTTCAGGTTCCACGCCCCAGGATATCAGGTACTTACCTGCGGGACTGTCTGATGGAATGTCTCCGGCAGGGGATATGTGATCCGTTGTAATGCTGTCTCCGAACACAGCCAGAGCCCTTGCACCCTTTATGTCCTCCGGCAAGGCTGCGGCAGATGGAAAGCCCACGAAATAAGGAGGCTCCTGAATATAAGTGGACATAGAATCCCAGTCATAGAGCTTAGAGGAAGGAGCTTCCAGTTCTCTCCAGAGTTTTGGACCTTCAAGAACACCGGAATATTCTTTTTCAAACATGGAAGGTTTAATGCTGCCTTTTTCAAGAGATTTTATCTCATCCTCTGCAGGCCAGATATCCTTGAGGTAAACAGGCCTGTCATTGGGGTCATAAGCAAGAGGATCTGTTTCAAGATTAATATCTACCGTCCCTGCAATTGCGTATGCAACCACAAGAGGAGGAGAGGCGAGGTAGTTTGCTCTGACAAGCGGGTTGACTCTTCCTTCAAAGTTTCTATTTCCACTGAGCACAGCTGCAACAGTGAGGTCATTTTCTTCTATTTCCTTTGCAACAGCTTCAGGCAGAGGCCCACTGTTCCCTATGCAGGTCGTGCAGCCATAGCCAACCTGGTGGAACCCAAGAGCTTCAAGATAAGGTAGAAGGCCTGCAGCTCCCAGGTATTCGGTTGCTACTCTTGAACCCGGGGAGAGGCTTGTTTTTACATAAGGCTTAACATGCAGCCCCTTCTCTACAGCTTTTTTTGCCAGGAGACCGGCTCCTATAAGGACCGAGGGGTTAGAGGTGTTGGTACAGGAAGTAATTGCCGCAATTACCACGGAACCATGAGTAACCCTGAAGATCTCTTCCGGGGATTTAGTCGCTTTTGCCTCTTCTCCACTCAAGGATTTAGATTCCTCTACAGGTGTCCCACCTTCTCCTGCCCAGCGCTGGTAAGCACGGTCTCTGGAAAGCTCAACTCCGGACTCTTTCTTGCGCATAAAGGCCTGATGCATTGTTTCATGGAAATTTTCAGGTACTTCGTTTAAGAAAAGCTGGTCCTGCGGGCGCTTCGGGCCTGCAAGACAGGGCTTTACAGTACCCATGTCAAGTTCGAAAGTACTGCTGAACACAGGTTCGGGCTTGTTGCCTGAATAGAGAAGGTCCTGAGCTTCAAGATACTTTTTCACGAGGTCAATCTGTTCCTCACTTCTGCCAGTTCTCCGCAGGTAGTCCAGGGTCTCGGCATCAGGTGGGAAAATCCCAAGGGTTGCCCCGTATTCCGGAGCCATATTGGAGATAGTTGCCCTGTCCGGAAGGCTAAGGGAGGTTAAACCAGGCCCGTAGAATTCTACAAATTTGCCCACAACTCCTTTTTTTCTCAGAATCTTTGTGATTGTCAGGACAAGGTCTGTAGCTGTAACTCCAGGTTTAAGTTTTCCGTACAGTTTGAAACCAATAACCTCAGGAACCGGCATATAATAAGGCTGCCCGAGCATTACGGCTTCAGCTTCTATTCCTCCTACGCCCCAGCCTAGCACGCCTATCCCATTGATCATTGTGGTGTGAGAGTCAGTCCCTACAAGGGTATCAGGAAATGCAGACAATTCTCCATTTTTTTCATTGAGATGTACTAGAGGAGTCAGGTACTCAAGGTTAACCTGATGGATAATTCCTCTTCCGGGAGGCACAACCCTGAAGTTGTCAAAGGCCTTCTGAGCCCAGCGGAGTAAGGAATAACGTTCTTTATTGCGTTCAAATTCTTTTTTCTCGTTTTCCTCAAGAGCATAAGATGTTCCGTAAGAATCAACCTGGACGGAATGGTCAATAACAAGATCTACGGGAATAACAGGGTTAATTCTCGCAGAATCGCCTCCAAGACGTTGCATTGCCGAACGGAGAGCTGCAAGGTCTACTACAGCGGGAACACCCGTAAAATCCTGCATAATTACTCTTGAAGGAATGAATGGAATATCTCTAGGACTTACGTTTTCAGGATTCCAGCGAGCAAGGGATTCCACATCCTCGGCAGTTATTATATGCTTATCAGTATCTGCATGTCGGAGCAGGGATTCCAGCAGGATTTTTATGGAGTAGGGGAGCATGGAAATCCTTTCAAAACCCTTTTCTTCCAGTTTGCCCAATCTGTAAATAGTGGCTTTTCCGGCAGCGGTTTCTATAACGTCTCTTACCCCAAAGGGGTCCGGACCTTCTCTCATGTATCTATTTACCTCCAGCAAAAATATGAAAATGAAACTATGATAGTATATGACTTTTTCTTCATCGAGTAAAAGCCCCATCTTGTCTTTAGACTATTTTATTCCTTCGGGCTTATTCTCTCCTATTATGAATATGGAAGTTCATGTCTACTTAACAGATTTTTCTTATTTTCTCTTAAATCACAATAATGTAATGGGAACTAGTTATTGAAATCAGTAAGCACAAATCTCTCTACATTTATCTCAAATACATGAAGCATGCTCTCTTTTTCGGAATTGATCAATAAACCAGGACACGGCCCCCAATAAATTATGCTTCAACTAAATTATATAGCTCCCCTTATAATAATGTTGATTTTTCACTTATACCTTGAAAGATTATTACCCATTACTCAGAATAGTGCAACCTCCATTCTCCGCCACTGAAATACCGATTTTTCACCGGCATGAAGAATATTGATGAAGAAAAAAGAAAAGAGAAAAAGGAGAAGATAAGAGAAAAGGAGAAGAAAGAACTAAAGAAAAATTGAAAAAAATAAGAGGAGGTTTACTCCTCAGAGGCTCCAACTGTGACTGTATACTCGAAGTTCTCGGTGTTTTTGGGCAGGATTGAAAGTGTCCATTTTCCTGCAGTCCCTGGAACTGTATATGTTTCTACAAATGTCGTAGTTCCACCCTGGTAAGTTCCCTGGTCATAAGTCTCCATATTACCTGCAACTTTTGAGGATTCGTATAATATGGGATACGGTCGTGGGTACGTATCATCAACTATGTTTATCGAACCGATGTATTTTGTATTCACAAGGGCAGGTATTACCTCTTTTCCGGAAGGATCTTTCAAACTTACATTAAAGGAAGGAGTGAGATCCCTGTTTCCCCCGGTTGTATAAAGGCCGTATCCGTACTGGTAAGCTTTAACCTCCAGGGTGATGGGATCGTCTGTCCTGGCTTCAAAGGTAGTCTCATAAGGCTCTTTCAGAACAGGTAGAATACGGAAGTTGAGGGGAACCCTTCCTGCATATTCTTGAATTCCAGGATCGTCAATATTAAGGTCAAGGCTTCCACTATAGCTTCCCTTTGCATCGGCTGGCACCGCAAGTGTCATTTTTACGACAGCAGTCTGCCCTGCTTTTATGTTTTGAGGGGATTCCACGGTAATTGCCTCATTTCCGAAGGCCTGCCCGGGAACAGAAGATGAAGAAGCTATTCTGGCAGAGGAAGATACGCTATCAGCATAAATAATGCCTCCTTCTTGAGTAAGCTCAGGGGAAAGTGCAATATCGTTGTCTCCGGTGTTCTTGAGCTTTATCTCATAGGTATAGCTTTTCCCAGCTTCCACCAGATCGTTGACATAAGGTGTAAGAATCTGGACGGTCGGAGGAACCCATACCTGCACGTTCAACTGCATTGTACCCGGGAAGTTAGGATAATACCCAGCTACGTCTCCTTCAGGCACATTTTCTGTAAAGGCTATTAGTACGGCGTAGTTTCCAATCTCCGCATCTTCAGGTATGTTTACCTTTACCTCATACTCCTCTTTTTCTCCAGGCTTCAGAGATGTTTCAGAAGGGTTTATGCTGATCCAGCTTTCATTTATGAATTTCTCCGTGTATGGAGTGATCAAAGGCCTTGGCCTCAATTCTATTGTTTTGTTGTCCCTGTTTTCCACAGTTACAGTAAAGTTTTCACTGGCACCGGGTTGCATTTGTAAATACTTATAACTCGGATCGACAATTATTTTTTCAAATTTCAGGAAATAATCTCCAACATACGCATCAGATGCAGGCAAAGATGCAGGTTCGCTACCTGCTCCAACTTTAGTATGTATTACTTCTTCCTTTGCAATCCCTGCATCATTTTCGGCCCCTGCTCCTGCACAAATAATCGAAATGATTGAGATGGCAAGGAGTCCGCAAATGATTCCTTTGAATATCTTTGTATCAGGCATACTCACTCAATTCACCTCTCTTATTATTACAAGTCCCGGAACTTATAAAATAATTACTTAAACTGCGAATTGATTTGCAGTTATTTCTGGAATGCAAGGAATTAAAAAGTTTTTTTCCATTTTTTCCGTTTATTAGAGGTTTTTATCTTAAAAAGCCAATTTAATCTCTTTTAAATGCCAATTCCAGTTCACAAACTCTTAGAAACTTGATTTAAGATTTAAAAGATAAACAGGAGGAGATATTAGGTCTACAGAAAAAGATATCAGATCTCAGGACTAATCATAAGTAAGTAATTAAAATCCAGATGATAACATTTATAATTAGTAAGATAAGAACTAAAATTGCAGGTAAACTTACAGGCGCCTGCAGGGGAATATAACCACTTTGGAAGTTAATTCAAGGTAAAAATATTCAGATTTAAATAATTCGACTAGATATTAGATCCAAATGATGTATCTTTAAGGAAAGGATGTGACTTTCTTGCTTAAAGTTAAAAGGGGAGTATTTGACAGACTTTCAGACGCAGGTTCCAGAATCCGAAGAAAAACGGAACCCAGGAAGTCTTCTTCACATAATTTTATTTCTGGATCAGGCCCTATAATAGATGCTGATTTTGTTGAAGTAGACGAAGATATAGTTTTTAGGTTAGACTCATCTTCTGAAACTGGTTCAGAAACGATTGATTCCGAACTTCTGGAAAAACTAAAAGACTATCTTAAAACGAGGTCTCAGGAAGAAATTTCCGAAATTTCTGAAGAAATCCGCAAAATTCTGGAGAATAGAGCTTCAGCAGACAAATTCAATAGCACCGGGGGAAATGAAGCACACTATAGTGAAAAATTAAACATAAAAGAGATCTCGAAGGCAGCTTTTGAAGTCTTCTCTAAAACCGCTTCCTGTGGTAAGAAGCAAATAATAAAAGTCTCAAAAGTCGCTTCATCAAAGGCTTCGTCAATAGCATCCGAAGGAAAAGAATCAATAAAGATCTCTTCTAAAAAGTTTAATAAAAAATGGAGCGATTTAAGTCCCAGAGACCGTAAAATAATTTCCGAACTCATAATTGCCATGATAGAGATAGGAGTTCTCAAGGGAGCAAGCCGAAGTAGACAGGCAGCTTTTGCCATTTTGTCAAGTATTTGCAGGCATCAAACTCCGGGTAAAAAAGACATGGAAGACTTTGCGGAGAGTTTGCAGAAAGTCCTCAAGCGCAGGCATTAAAACCTGAGAGGCCTGCTTATTGCCTTTACAAAGCTTGCCGGGCTTTCCGTTATATTCCAGTCATCCGGATTTCTGATGATATAAGTGAGGTCGGAAACCTGCTCCAGTCCACCAGCATCGTAATTTCCTATAATGAGAGAGAAAATTCTGGCTTTTCTTTCAACTTTAATCTCGTTCCATTCCCTTATAAGCGGCCTTTCTGAAAGCTCGGAAACTCCATCGGTAAGGAAAAGAAGATCCGCCCCTTCAAAGGCTTTTTCTGCTTTCATTACCTTCAGGCCTGCCCGGAGTGCGGTATTGAAATCGGTTCCTCCGCCAAAGGTGTATTTAAGAAATTCCAGAAATTCCTGGCCCATGCGCTTTTTATCCGTAAGCTCAATCTCAAAGGTCTGCCACTTTGAAGAAAAGAGAATTACTTTAACATCCCTGCCCTCTTTCAGCATCTTTCTTGTTACTGCCAGAAGCACGGCTTTTGCAAGAGTCTCAGGGCTTCCCCGCATGGAAGCTGAGGTGTCCACCAGGGCAACGACAGGTCCTTTCCTCTTTTTTCCTGCAGTATCCGAATTCCAGTTTTGTCCTCTGAGCTGATATGTCAGCAGTTTTCCTTCAAGCATATCAGCATAGAACTTTCTTTTTAGAAGGGGATTTTTCAACTTTACAGCTTCGACCGGAAGCAGGGTCTGTAGATCCCCTGAAAAGGTAATCGAATGCACCTCATTTCTGCTGTAAGGCGATAGATTCAATTTTTTCGCGCCGTATTCAAGTTCTATTCTCCCAACCTGCTCCAGGATTTTGTGAAGGTCAGAACTTTTTCTGAAAAGTGCCGTATATTTTTCCAGATTTCCAAAGTACTCTCTATGAAGAGCCTGCAAAGAATGGTCCCATGCCCTGCCCGGAAAGAGCATTGAAAGGATTTCAAGCATTTCAAGATTGTCTTCAAGAACAGGAATAAGCTCTTCAATTTTTGCAGCTATCTTTTCTCCTATGACTGAATCCAGAATATCTCCAGCCCTTTCACCGGACATAAATTCCCTGGTCATTGAGGCGAGTTTTTCGGAACTTTCCAGAATTTCGAATGGCTGTGGAGGGTTATTCCAGATATCTTTATAAGATTCTTTCAGAAGACTTCCCTGTTTTTCCTGATTTTCTTGCAATTTCTGGGCTTCCCGAACTGTCTTATCTTCCTGAATTTTCTGGTTTTCCTGACTTTGGGGTTTGTTCTCTCCGGTTAAAGGATTTTCCAGCGGCACATTCGGTTTGTCCTGCCACTGAAAAATTTTCTCCATTCCCTGTAATCCTTTCTTTTCCCATTTTGCCTGAGTTTCATTTATTAGTTTTTTCAGCTCTAGAAAGGTTTTTTCAAGATTTTTAGAGAATTTCTTTGAAAACTCATATTCTATTTTCCCGAAATCATCCAGCAGAGAGAAGAGTTCGTCCAGAAGAGTTCTCAAGACAAAAACTCCTGCCATTTTGTTAATTTTTGCGAGAGCCTTTATCTCAGTCCATCCTTCCAGGCCCCTCATGTTCAATAATATGGGATAAAAAGCTCCGAATTTCCCCATAAATAGCTTTTCATCCTTTATTTCGTATTCTTTTTCCGAAAAAAGCTCATAAATAAGAATCTCTGCAATTCCCTCCCTGAGCTGCCTTGGCGTTTTCCGCGGAGTTGCCAGGACATCTCTTAGTTCAGAATTTAATATTGTGAAGGGATTGAAAGCATGGTCGAATGGGATAAATGAGCCTGATACATGTGTACCTTCAGCATTTTCCGTCCGATTTTTTAGATTTTCCTTCCGGCTTATTAATTCCTGCATAAATTATTGTTCCTTTCTGGAAATCTCAGGCTACTTCCCCTGCCTCTTCAATTGCCACATCAAATACTCTTGGTTTCTCCAGTAAGAGCCTGATTTCGCTCAGATTGCTTGAAATCTCGTAAATATCCGTATTTTTAGAACGGTACTTCATCAGAATCTCCTGGCTATCATGCCCTGAAACCCAGATATTCTCACTCAGGGTTTTTTCGAGAGCCTTTTCTTCTTCCTGGACCTGCCTTTTGAAATAGTTCAGCCTGTCCTCCAGGTTCTCATACTCCTTTTCATAGAGCTTTTTATCTCCGTAATCGAGACTAATCTTGAATTCAAATCCATATTTTGTGCGGAATTTCTCTGCTAAGGCTTCGAAGTTTAGCGAACTGTTTAAATTATTATAATCAAATCCGAAACTATATGTATGATATGGAAATTCGATATGGTGCTTCAGTAAATCAAGTGAGTTGTCAAATGTAAGGCTTTTCTGAATCTTTGCCCCTGAAAACCTTGAGCTTTTCATGCCGTCTGTTGTTTTCTTCTCTTCTCCGAAACACTTGTTACAGGTTACGATATCCGGAAGCTCCTTTTGCAGGCAGCTGTAGATGGAGTTTCTCAGGTCAAAAACATCCAGTTTCAATTTTCCGGTGTCTGTGCCTCCGGAAACGACTTTATCCAGAATAAGCTTCCTGATCGTTTCTTTCTGTTCCGGGACATCCCAGAGCATATGCTGGAGAAGCATCACAGTCATCCTATTTACGCTTGAGTGCCCGTTCACGGCTGAAGCGACCTTCAGTACATTTACAATTTTCTTCCAACGCCTGTCCGAGACAAAAATATTGGAATTTTTAAGTTCTCTTCTCAGCCCTTTAACAATAATCCGGACCTCAGGGTCAACTGGCAAGTCTCTTGCTTTCTTCCGGATTTCCTTTAAATCTTCTATATTGACTTTAGTTGAGGGAGAGAAGTCTTCTTCGTTCTCGAAGATTAAACTTTCAAGATTTTCCTCGTGCTGGATGTAGTCTACTCTGTACCTTAAAAGAAAACGATCGTAAAGAGCTTCAAGACTTTCATCTTCTTCGGGCAGTTCATTGGACGCTCCAAAGACGGAAAAGAGGGGCACTTCCATAAGCTCCTTGCCATTATGATACTTCCTTTCGTTCAGAACGGTTAGAAGGCTGTTCAGAATGGAACTGTTTGCTTTGAAAATTTCATCAAGAAGGGCTATGTGAGCAGTTGGCAGGTAGCCCTCCACTCTTCTGCTGAACTCATCCCTCTCAAGCGCTTTTAAGGAAAGAGGCCCAAATACTTCTTCTGGAGTGGAAAACCGGGTTAAGAGGTAATGGAAAAAGTTTCCGCCCTCAATAGTTTCACATATTTTGTTTGCAAGCAGGGTTTTTGCAGTTCCCGGAGGGCCCAGCAGGAGGACATGCTCTCCAGACAGGAGTGCAAGAAGAGATCCGTTGATTTCGGCATCTCTTTCTTTAAAGTAACCTGAGAATTCCTGTTTGATATTAATTATAGTATTTTTTAAATCCAAAACTCTCATAAATTCCAAACCTTATTAATTTCTTATCTCGAGCGTCTCATCTATAATACACGAAAAGAATTTAATAATAATGAGCAGCGGTAACCGGTTAAGATAATATAAAAAAATGAACTACCATTTTTATGGGTTTTGCCTTAATTAATTTTCCCAAAAAATTCTAATTCTTAACCATAAATACGCTTACGGGTTATACCCTTTTCTTAGAGATATACCTTTCTGTATTAAAACCTTAAAAACAGAGCGTCCTCGATTTGATAAATCCTTTACTTAATGATATCAGATTTAATGAAATCCGGAGTAAATTAATTCTTTTATCAATGTTATTCAAAGATATTATGCATAAAGAAATTAATTACTACTGAAATGGTTTTTTACTTCTCTGGATACAACACTTCCGGAGACTAACTGGTAAAATTATTATTTGAGAAGAATACTCTGGAAGATCTGACATGAATGATTTTGAGCGCGAAAAATATAGCCGACAGATCCTTCTTTTTGGAGAAGATGGGCAGGAAAAGCTGAAGAAGTCAAGAGTACTGGTTGCTGGTGCAGGAGGACTGGGAAGCCCAATCTCCACATATCTCGCAATAGCCGGCGTTGGGAAAATAATTCTTGCAGATTTTGATTCCGTGGATCTGAGTAATCTGAACAGGCAGTTTCTCCACCATGAAAAAGATATCGGAAGGGCAAAGGTAGAATCTGCAAAAGAAAAGCTTCTTTCTATGAATCCCGGAATTGAAGTTGAAACCATCAGGGAAATGCTTACCGAAGCAAATATAGAGTCTCTAATTCCTGAATGCGATATTATTGTCGATGCCCTTGATAACCTTGAAACCAGACATCTACTCAACCGGCTTGCAGTAAAGAGAGGAATTCCTCTGGTTCATGGAGCAGTTACAGGATATGATGGCCAGGTGACAACAATAATTCCCGGAAAAACTCCCTGCTTTTACTGCATATTCCCACGAATTTCCAGAAAGGAAGTCTTTCCTGTTTTAGGTGCAACTCCGGGGGTTATAGGGGCTATTCAGGCTAATGAGACAATTAAATTTTTGACAGGGCAGGGAAGACTTCTGGAAGGCCGCCTTCTTTTCTGGAGTGGACTCTCAGGGAATTTCAGTGAGATTTCACTCTCAAGGTTAAATAATTGTCCGGTTTGTGGATCTCTTAATGAGTTAGATTAAATAAATATAAGTAAAGAAGAATAAGCAAGTATTGGCAAGGATAAAGAATGGTAAGTAATGACAAACAAATATAAACAAATATAAACGAATATAAAAAATAATGAGCTGTAATGAAGATGAATGAACATGAATAAACAATGATAAAGAAGAAAAAACAGGAATAAACAGTGATAAAGAAGAAAAAACAGGAATAAAGAATAAATGACAATAACGAAGTATTTGCTCTTTCTTAAGCAAGAAAGGATTTCATATCCATTTTCTGCCTTTTGATTATTTTTTTATATATTCCCAGTAATAATATCTTATGGGATATATCATAGGAGGAGATTTCATAAAAAAGAAAGCTCAGCCTGTTGAGGTCAAAGGCGATAATCGGCAGGACTGCTCAGGATTGTGGCCTAAGGGATTTAATGATCTTAATTCATATGCACCTTATTTTTCTTATGCCTCTGTCCAGAACGTTCCTTGTCTTTACCTTGGAATATATCGTGAGTCCAGCGTTAAATCGTTGATAAAGGCACATAGTAAGGACATGTACAGGCTGCTTGAAAACGTTCACTTTGACGGAACATACTGCAGAGTAAAATGCGTAAATTCCGGAGAATGGGAATGCTGCCTGGACCTTGCGGTCAAGATTCAGTTTTTCGGGAAAATGCAGGGAATGGTTCTTTATCCAAAGCGTTTGGTTTCCCGGAAAGAAAAAAGGATTGTTTACAGGTCTGTAGTTCTTGTTAATCCCTACCAGCTATGGGACGAGGCTCTTGTAAACAGGTACTGGAACTTGCAGGAGAGGGTTGAATTTCTGATAGCCAGAATTCTTTTTCATGAATGCACTCATATTATGATCTCTCTTGGAAGTATCCTGCCTTCAGGTTTCGGAAATACGGATATATATCTTGAGTTTAGAAAGGTGCTTGAGATTTCCGGTTCAAGAATCCTTTCATCTGAATTTCAAGAGGTGCAGTTCAGACTCTGTAATCTTGTCCTGTTTGGAGCTTCAGGTTCCGAAAGCGAACAAACGCTGCTCGAAAGAGTTAAGGAAATCTACGAATTCCTTATTAACGAGAAATATACAAATCAAAAGACAGGAAAGGCTTTTCATTCTCCTTCGAACAACGAAAAAATCGCCAGAAAATACGCATGGATAGCAGCTGTTAAAGCAGGAGGCGATGTCCAGGTTAGCAAAAGGGTCTGGCAGGTGGAAGTCCGAAGGCTCAGCATAGCACTGAGAAACTTGTACAATGGAATGGACTCGTTGCCCAAAAATTAAAGCTTCATGGCCCAAATTATCTTTCGAGACAATTCTCCTTTCCGATCTCACTATTTGATTAATCTTTCAGCTGGCTTCATCTTTCCAGAATTTTTGCGAGTTCGTCCATATCGGGAAGTTCGTGAAATAGATATCGTTTAAAAAATATCACTTCACGTTCTTCGTCAATAATTATATTCGCCCTGTCGGAGACTCCTTCTTTTTCTCTAAATATTCCAAATGTTCTGGAAAGCTCGCCATGCGGCCAGAAATCCGAAAGGAGCCTTATATGCGTAATTCCCAGTTCCCTTGCCCAGGCTCTTTTTGAAGGCGTGGGGTCTACACTTATGCCAAAGGCCACAGTGTTCAGTCTGGAGAATAGCTCATAGTTTTCTTCCAGTGATTTCATCTGTTCGGCACAGACAGTGGTCCAGGCAAGCGGATGAAATGATAAGAGAACTTTCTTGTCTCTCAATTCGTAAAAATGCATTTCTTTTCCCTTATGGTCCCTTAATCTGAAATCCTGAACTTTATCCCCTAGTTTTATCTCATTCTTCATGAAATCCCCAATTAAATAATGTTATTTACATTTTAATAAGTATCTGCCATTAATTGTTCTTCTATCTATAATGACAATGGTGGGATGACCGTAATCTGACGAGCCAGGTGGAGTAATAACAATAAAAACGGGATGAGATTTAAAAAATTCAAGAAATCCTGTGTTCAGGACGAATAAGATTCAAAATACAGATCACATTGGTAGAATGAAAAGAAACAATTTTCTAAAAACACATAATGTTCTTTCCTTCTTTGAAATTCCAAAAAAGTTCAAAAAAGGAAATAAGGATTTAGCTGAAATCGTTTATTTGCTCTTCTGACTGCCAGAAAGTCGATTTCTTAATATATTTCTGAACCCTCACCTCATCCCATACTCTTTCCATTCGAGACAAGTTAGAGGCACGGTCTGCAAATTTAAGGACAATCCCCCTTATAGAGTGTAAACGTGGGAAGTACCAGCCTGTATCGTCAGCTCGCCGTTCGTGAGTTACTTCATGGACGAGATCAGCTACATCCCCCCCGAATTCCTCGAGCAGGACTTCATAGGTGATATCAGTATCTTCTAAGGTATCATGAAGCAGAGCCGCAGTCTGCAGTGCAAAGTCCTCGGGGTATAATACTTTGACAATTTCGTAGACCTGCCAGCAGTGAGTCATAAAGTAGTCCTTTCCGGCATCGTCAAGCTGTCCTTCATGTGCTTTTGCACCGAATACTATGGCTTTACTTACTTTTGTATTCGTGTTGTCCATTTTACCACTTTCTTAGTAAGCGATATTTAGTACCATATGCAGTACAGGTTTTACACACATAAATGAATTCCATAATTCCTTATATCTCAGATCTTAGTGGTTAGTTTCTCTTCAACCAATTTCTGATTCTTCTTTTTCGTAATAGTTTTTATAGCTATGTCTGATCCGTTAACATAGATAGAATTTTTTAAGGTCATGGACAAAAGAGTGAAAACTAATTATATCTGATTAACTCTCGTTCGAATATCTACTCTTTCATTAATTACTTTGGACCTTGTTACATGGATGCTGATACTACCTCCTTCTTATAGTTTTTTGCAAACTTTACCATTGAACACCAATGTACCTTTTTTACGATTATCCAATAATATTAGGTATTGATTCAGGAAATCTGGAACTACAAAAAAATTTAAACTGTTTGAACATATATATTAAATGTGGACTTGCGGGAAAACATGAGCCTGAAAGATGGGAGTGATTAAAATTATGAAAGCGATAACAAAAGATTCATTTCAGATGTTTAAACAGAAGGACAACTCAGACGATAATGCAGAAGCAGAAATTAACAAATTAATAGGAATGCTTGAGAAAATTAAAAGTTTCCCACCTATAGGAAAAGAAGCCGAAGATTGGGTAAACATAGTTACAATATCTAACATTGAGATAGAAATATTCAAAAGGCATGGTAAGACGCCGAATACCGGCAAAATTGGAATTGACTTATTGATCAAACGGCTTGAAGAAATTAAAACTATCCCGGCTTCATGGGGCGCAGACGGTGGAAGCCTTACATTAATATTAGACAATATACATGAAATATACAAGAGATATGGGAAAGCAGATTAAATCCGGCAAACATTGGTTTGAGACTATCAAGAAGGAAGAGGTCGATAAATTACACATTAATCAATTTTTTCCTTTATTAGCTGTTCACTCCGCTGAAATCTCAATCATTCTCTTGTGATCCCCTTATCCAAATCACTCCCCTCAAATAACCTCTAATAGTTTAGAATATAGATATGTACTAATTTTGTAACTCGTACTGTAATTCCAAAGTACGTTCATAACCCTTGATTTTGAATAGATCTATTAATCAATGAATTTTCTATTAGCAATGGATCTATTTTGGAATTGAAGCAAGTAGAAGCAGGATAGAGGTCCTAAACTCTATCTTAAAAAAATTAAAGTTAGACATTTATCGAAGATTGTAATACTGTAAAAATAATTATTTCAATCTTTTTTGAAGATTAAAGTTTATAGATACCCACATCCACTATACCACTTCTTAAAGTGAAAAAGTGGGATTTGAAAAAAATAGTAAGAAGCCCCGTGCGTGATTCGAACACGCGACCTAGTGATTACAAGTCACTCGCTCTACCGGGCTGAGCCAACGAGGCAAATTGGAACTGACTGCAGACTTATCTAAATACAATACTCACAGATAAACTTTATGGCAGAATCCTTTTTCCTGAAATTTTTTAATTTATTAATACTGATGGCACCCAGTTATCTTTTTAATATTTTGTAGTTCTGGCAGTGCATAAACCTTATGGCACTCTTTCTCTATATCTCGCATAAGATGTGGCGAGAAATAGCAAAATACGGGCGCAAGCTGGTTGAACACGGCCTTGTCGAATCCAATTTCGGAAACATCAGTATAAGAGCTGGCGATAAGATGCTCATTACCCGGACCGGGGCTGCACTTGATGAGATTACGGAAAACAGCGTTGTTGAGGTGGAGATTCAGGAGACTTCATCTCTTGACATAATTGCATCTTCGGAAGCAGTTGTGCACAGAGAGATATACAGGCAGACATCAGCTCTTGCAATTATTCATGCTCACTGTCAGTATTCAGTTGTAGAATCCTTACTTGCAGGGCCTGGAGGAATAATTATTCCTGCAGACAGTGAGGGGCAGTATTTCCTGGGAGATATTCCAGTTGTAGGAGGAGGAATAGGCAGTCGAGAGCTTGCAGACAATCTTGCAGATGCCCTTTCAAGACATAGAAGCGCAGTAGTATTCAGCCATGGAACTTTTGCTATTGGAAGAACTCTTGGGGAGGCTTATATAGTGACAACCCAGATAGAGCACTCTTGCAAAATTAAATATCTGTATGAAAGTGCAGTTGAGAAAAAGGGTAAATATTAAATTTATCTATTGAATGTGCAGATTACCAGACATCTATCCTTAAGTATAAATATAAAAAACGGATAAACACAGAAACAATATGGATGAACAGATTGAGCCCAAGATATGGGTAAACGAAGTTGCAGGTTTTTTGTGACAGCTTTCTATCAAGGATATATAACTAAAAAAATGAATTTTGAGTACCATGACGTTTAATACCCTGAGACCTTTTGCCACAAAAGTTATTGACCCACTTGCAGACTATTTTGTCAGATGTGAGGTCTCACCTGATACAGTTTCCCTGGCTTCCCTTATCTGCGCTTTTTTTGCAGGACTCAGTTTCTACTACTCTCCGGCAGCTAATGAATTTGTCCTGCTGGCAGGCATCATGGTGATATTTAATTCGCTGCTTGATGCTCTTGACGGGTTAATTGCACGAAAATCCAACAAAGCCACCCCAAGAGGCGATTTTCTGGATCACGTTATTGACCGTTATTCAGATGTTTTTATTATATGCAGCATATTCTTTGCGGGTTACGTACACTGGAAGATCGGGGTTGCGGCAATTGTAGGCGTCATGCTTACCAGCTATCTAGGCACCCAGGCTCAGGCCCTTAATCTGGGAAGATATTATGGAGGAATTATGGGCAGGGCTGACCGCCTTGTGGTGATAATTTTTGCTGCCTTCATTAACTTTGTTTTTCCTGATTCAATTGCAGGTTTTTCGATATTAGGATGGGCTGTTATCCTTATTGCCGTAACAAGCCATATAACTGCATTCCAGCGGATTCTCTATATCTGGAAAAGACTGGAATGAATGATAGCTATGCTTCAATTTTTTCAGTTACAGGGCTTTTCCCACGCTTGAAAACTAGCTTCTGCCCCGGATAAGTTAATGTAAGACAAAACCCAATAGTAGATCATGCCGTCTCAGCCAAAAAATTACGAGTATCTGGAGCACACTGCAGATATAAAGTTCATTGCCTACGGAAAAAATCTGGAAGAAGTTTTTGAAAATGCAGCTCTTGCTATGTTCAATGTTATAATTGATACCGAAAAAGTTTCGGAAAAGACGGCAGAAGAAATCATACTTAAGTCCCCTGATCTTGAATCTCTTCTTGTTGACTGGCTTTCGGAACTTTTATACCTCTTTGAAGTTAATGAAATTGTTTTCAAGAAATTCAGGGTAGAAGAAATTAGAGAAGAGGAAGGGGAATATTCAATAACATCAAGGGCATCAGGTGAAAAATACTATCCTGAAAGCCACCCCTTTGAAACTGAAATCAAGGCTGTAACTTATAATCAGTTAGAAGTAGAGAAAATTGATGACGGCTGGAAGGCTCAGGTCGTTGTGGACATTTAAGAAGGAAGAAATCTTCACTTCCTATCGTATTTATGAATTTTATTATCTACTTTTTTTTTCTCTTGTCCTATCCATATCTTCATGTACGTGAATTATTATTCTATTTGCACTAAATATCTCAAGTTAAATTATCCAAATCTTAAGTTGAATTACCTGATCCTGAGTTAATTCAATTATATTTCGACTGGACTTCTTTGTATTGAGCTGATCCTCATAGTCGGAGATTCAAAGTACTTACACCTTTAACTATACCTTTAACGCAGTTAGAGACAGTGTGTCACAATCATGTTTCAAGAGTGATTTGTTGCATCTTCAGAAGATGGAAGTAAATTAGTAGTTTTAGAATTATATATAAAACGTAAGGAGTAGGGAGAGTTAATAATGGCAGAGATTGAAGATACAAGTGCAGAGGATTCAAGCACGGAAAACATGCAGGCAGACGTAAAAAGTATGGTTCGGAAACTCTCCGATAATAACTGGGAGATCCCTGTAGGGCACATCCCCAACATGAGGGTTCCAGGCCGTTTATTTGTATCAGAAAATTTGCTTAAAGACATCGATCCTGGGACTATTGATCAGATTGCAAACGTGGCTACCCTCCCTGGCATTCAGAAGTATTCAATGGCAATGCCTGATGCCCATCTTGGCTACGGTTTTGCTATCGGGGGTGTTGCAGCTTTTGATATAGAGGAAGGAGTAATCAGCCCTGGTGGAGTGGGTTTTGATATCAACTGTGGAGTAAGGCTTATTCGGACCAACCTTCAAAAAGAGGACGTAGTGCCGGATATAAAGAGGCTAACTGATGAGCTCTTTAACAATGTACCTGCAGGCGTAGGTTCCAAAAGCCGGTTCAGAGCTTCTGACCAGGAACTGGACAGTGCTTTTATTGAGGGTGCAAAGTGGGCTGTTGAAGCAGGGTATGGTGTCGAGGCTGATGTTGAACACTGTGAAGCAAATGGTTATCTGGAAGGAGCCGATCCCTCTCAGGTAAGCACCAAAGCCAGGAACAGGGGAAAACCCCAGTTAGGTACTCTCGGAAGCGGCAATCATTTCCTCGAGGTCCAGTATGTGGATAAGATCTATGATCAGAAGACGGCTGCAGCCTTCGGGCTTAAAGAGGGACAGATCACGGTAATGATCCACTGCGGATCAAGGGGAGCCGGGCATCAGATCTGTACGGATCATCTAAGAGAACTTTCACAGGCTGTAAAGAAATATCAGATTGAGATCCCGGACAAGCAACTTGCCTGTGCCCCTGCTCAGTCAAGAGAGGCACAGAATTATTTCAAAGCAATGCTCTGTGCTGCAAATTATGCGTGGGCAAACAGACAGATGATTACACACTGGACAAGGGAATCTTTTGGAAAGATATTTGGTAGAGATGCCGATGATATGGAAATGAGCCTCCTGTATGACGTTGCTCATAACGTGGCAAAACTTGAAGAACATAATATTGACGGGAAGAAAAAGGAGGTTTATGTTCATAGAAAAGGAGCTACAAGGGCATTTCCTCCAGGGCATCGGGAAGTTCCGGCCGCTTACAGAGATTCAGGACAGCCGGTTTTGATTCCGGGAAGCATGGGAACTCCTTCTTTTATACTCTGCGGCTCAAAGGAAGCCATGGATATTTCTTTTGGTAGTGCCTGCCATGGAGCTGGCAGAGTTATGAGCAGAGCTCATGCAAAGAAAGAGTTTCACGGACAAAGTATAAAAGAAAACCTTGAAGCTCATGGAATTACTGTCAGAGCAACTCACCCCTCAGTGATTGCAGAAGAAGCCCCGGGTGTTTATAAATCCAGCAGCGATGTAGTAAATGTCGTGCATGAACTTGGTATTGCCCGAAAAGTTGCAAGGGTTATCCCTCTTGGGGTCGCGAAAGGCTAAACAGGGAAATTCCGAGAAAAATGCAAAAGAGGATTCAAGAGAATCTTTGAACTGGAGGGTGAAATTTCAACCCTCAATTTTTCTTTAGTTATTTGAATTAGTTATTCAGCCCTGTTAAGTTCCTGCATATACAGATCCGAAATATCAGAATTCGGCTCCTGATTGAATCTGAATACTATCATGCTCGAATACGTAGAAGTCTCAAAAGGAGTTCCATTCTCCAGAAATATATTTGAAAAGTATTCAACGAGGTTGTGGATGAATTTTTCATTTTTGAAGTCGTGATAAATTGTTACTGATTCTCTCCCTGGTTCAAGGCAAACTTCTATATTTTTGACAAGCTGAGTTGCCAGGTACATTCTCTTGAAATGGACAAGCAAATCAGGGAGATTCATGTCACATACTGACTGCTTGCATAGACGCTCAAGAATCTTTGTAGGATTAGGAACATTTCCTGTCGCGAAAATTTCGAACTGGCTCCTGTGTAGAGTTACGAGATTGAACCTTTCAACATTATAAGTGTACATTAACTGAGTCCAGAACTCAGTATTATCATCAAGTTCCTTACATACGATATCAAGATAACCGAAGTGTTTTCGGATTCCAGGCATAATCTCACTGGATGACACCGATAAATTTTTTTTGAAAGACATCTGAGTTGAATTTGCTCTTCTGAAGATATTCTCTACATCAAGTTGTTTCCACCTGGCCAGAAAGTGAGCGATCAACTGAGCAAAAAAATCTCTGCTATTTACCGTGGCATTGGAAAGGAGTACAAGTGCTGTCTCAGGGTTATTGATATCCTCGCATTTTATCGAAGTTCTGATGGTCCACTGATAAGTTTTGGAAACCCTGTTGAGGTACTCTTCTAACTGTCTCATGTCCTGAATTTCAAACGGATTGAGAAGTTCATTGACAAGCTCCTCATCTGTTAATCGGCCTCTGGTATATCTGAATAGCCACTCCAGCATTGTTTTGTTTATAACAATATTTTCTCCGTTCTGAATTGTATCATTTAACTCTTCTTTCGCAGGATTTTCTTTTAAAAATCTTATTGATTCTTCAATACTTTTATGATACTTAAGAGCTGTATCTGCAATCTCAATGGTATCCCTTACCGCCGCACTCAGATTTCCATCGTTGGCATCCAGAAGAGGCTGTAACTTTTTAAGGTATTTGTCATCAAGGGATATATTCTTCCTGATCAGCATATTCCCACCCAACTTGATCCGGTTTTCTGGTCCTTTATGCTACACTCCGTTGGAACTCAAAATAGGACTTTCTATCGCTTCCGGCTCAAAAACTCAGGTCATTCCTGTTTTATAAGAAATATTTTACATACCCTGAAAGTCTTCACTAATATATCGATTTTATAATACAGGTAAGTGCTACCGAATATTAAATCTTTCTGTTTAGTGCTATTTTTTGACAAGTTTTACGAAGATAGTATCCATCAGAGAAGTTATTTTATTTGACAGTCATATATATTAATGTCCTGCTCCTCAAATCTCACTATCTCTTCTGATACATAATTTTTTTCTAAATGTTTTATTTTTTAATTCAGATTAAGCTTTTTCCCTGTTTTCAAATTAAAACGGTGACAACGGGTCAAAAACAGATAATACCGATTCACAACTCTATATATATATATGTTAAGACAGTGTACAACATGTAAATTACAAAATTTAGTATGTGAAATAGGGCTGATATAACCTGAAGGTCGCATTATTATTTTCACCCTTTTCGTACAGTTTGTCTAACCTTTGATTGTATCGTTCTAATGATAGCATCGGTTGACACTATTCAAAACTGTAGACTCAGGAGTGAATTTGTGCGGTCCCTGCTTGAGTAGTGGGGGAAATATAAAACACTCATCAGGTTCTTACGACTCCTTAATAATTACGGCCTTCAAAGGTAATAACAGTCCTGAAAAAAGCGAGTTTGGGAGTGGATTCATAGTGCCTGACAGATTCAGATTGAATCATTCAGTCAGGCACTTTCCTCCTAAGAAACAGAATCAAGCTCCAGTCTCAATTCTCCTTTTCTGTCAATTCTTTTTATTCAACAGGCAGTGATATTTTATTCACATTGCATCTCATATTTTTCAGTGGATTCTTTAAGATAGAGACCTGAAGGAGATAACAGATAGTAAAGACTCAGAAAAAGAATTAGTCAGAACAGAAATAGTTAGAACAGAAATAATCAACAATTATTGGCAAAAAGCCACAATAAAGCAAAAAAGGGAGAAAAACAGAGGAAGAATTTCCTCTGCTTTTGGATACTAAAATGCTTTTTATTTTCGTGTTCTCTTCGTTTATGTGAGTTTGGTAACCGGGTGGTTTGCCAGGTCTGCGATCTCGACGCCAAGTTCTTTTGCAGTTTCACCGAGCATAATGTCGACCATTGCGACAGCCGGGAAAATCTGGTTGACGTTTTCAATCGGACCATAGAGCAGGAAGTCAGAACCTGCAATCTGGGCTACCAGGTTGGTACCAATGTCTGTAGGCATGTAAATTGCCTTTGGATCAGGCTGGGTTTTCTTGAATTTACGGAGCCAGTCCCATGCAGAAGCCATGTTGTGGTATCCACCGCCTACAGGCAGACCGAGTTTTGCTTTAATGGTTGGAACTGTGCGGATAGTTGCACCTGAACCTGCACCAAGAGGCATTGCAGCAACGTCGATCAGGGGAATCTTTATTCCGCACTCTTTGGCAACCTGAAGCATACCCTTTGACTGTCCGGAACCACCGACTTCAAGAATATCCATCTTTCCTTTTACGGTCGGGTCGGTTGCATTGAAAGCCAGAACGATTGCAGCTGTTACGTCACTTTCTGTGAGTATGTCCATTTCTGTCTGCTCAATACTTGCGTTAATTGAGTTGTGGATTGCTCTGTCTGCAACACCTATTTCAGTACAGTACTGGGCTGCAGCTGCACGAACTTCTCCGGCTGAGGAGTCGATCAGGAAGGGTGTCCTGTCATCGATCCCAATAAACCAGTCGATATAACGCTTTATAGATTCAGGGGTTTCTCCTACTATCTGGTTTACGTAGGGGTTTCCTGTGGCATCACTCATTGCCACCTGGGTATTCCAGAGAGTTTCTGCAGCGGCCTTGTCGAATATACCTTTGTCTTCATCGGTCACGATCTTGTGCCTTGCATAGAACATGGTACTGACTAACACGGTTGGGTATTCACCCGGCTGTCCGCCGAATTTAACTCCGCCGATTTCATAAACTTCCTGTTTCCTGTCAAACTTGAACATTTTGATCCCTCATTTATTAAAATATTGAAGATAATTGAGCTGTCCAGACATACATCAGGAAGAGAAGCAGGCCAATAACTCCGCCATATAGAATTCCAATGTCTCTTCCTACTTTCTTTCCAATCCTCTGTGCGACTTCACTGTTGACAAACTCTATCTTTTCATCGATTTTATCGAGCCTTTTCATTACTTCGTTAAACTCACCTGGCTCTACAAACGCTGCTGGTGCTTTTGCCATATTTTTCACCTCTTAAGTTTATAGGCCCACGAGCATCGGGAGTACGATGATCATCAGCAGTGAAAAGATGAAACCAAGTGCGAAACCAAGAATTCCGGTAGCTGCGACTCCTGAATCCAGCTTCTGGTTTCTCGCAATCAACTGCGCTCTATATCTAATACTCTCAACGGTACCATCAATTGCCCCCATCTGAGGAGCAAGCACCATTGGGACTCCCTGTCCATATTCATCTGCCATCTTCATTACCTCCCGAATAGTAGTAACCCAAGCAAGGATATGGTTATGGTCAGCCCTATCATAGCGCCTTCAATTTTTCCTGCGTGAACTCCTGAGTGGAACTTGTTCAAGTTTCCTATATCAAGCATGCGGGCTTCAATAGACTTCAACCTGCTGCGTATAACTGCAATTTCACCGGAAACCGGCCTTACCACGCCGCCCTCTTCTTCTTCTCCACCTGCTTCACTGATCTCCACTACCAGCGGTTCTGCATCAAAGGCACCCGGATCTTTTGAAGCGAGCTCTCTAACTTTGGATGTGATTGCACCCATATCTTCTGTATCCAGTAGATTCACTGCCTGGACCTGTTCCTGGAAACGGGCAATTGCAGCTGCGTTCAGGTTTTCCACATACGGAATTGCGCCCAGTGCGCCTGCAATTCTGTTATCTTTTACACCGTTCGCATGGAGACTCAGTATTGATTGTCCGGTAATATGCCCTTTAACTTCAGAACCCGTCACAAGCAGATATCTGATGTTGGGGTTTGAGATGATGTGGGCAACGACTTTCTCGATACCGAGGTTTTCAGTTTTACATGATCCGGTAACTGCTGCACCTGCATCAAGAACCGGCTTCCCCGGAAGGTGTGATCCGCAGGTGATTACCAGTACACAGTTCTTAACATCGCCTACTTCATATTCACCTTTCAGAATTGGCCATCCTGGTGCTGGTTCTCTTTTATTTGCCATTTTACATCACTTCCGTCAGTCTCTGAACTAATATGACCAGGGCAAGCAACCCGCTGAAGGCAAGACCCACAACTATTCCATAAAAGGCGTTCGTGTAAATTCCAGCCATATAAGAGGTATTCTCACGGCCTGGCCAGGAGTTAAGGAGCGGTTTGCTGGGTGAAAGAGAGTTCAGCAAGTCCTCTGCAATTGCATCCAGTTTGTCAAGCCTCTCGAAGACAGGTTCCATGGAATATTGAACAGAGTCTGCCCTTTCTTCAGCAACAGTTGCTGTATCCGGGTCCATTACCAGATGAAGTTCGGGGGCTATTCTAATCATGCTCATTGCAGTTCCTCCGCACTTGGCAGCATACCGGTTCCGACCACTGCATATGCATCTCTCTTAATAAACGCATAGTATTTGTTGAATGCATAATACCAGATGACGATTCCTACGAGCATGTTTACGCCAGCCGTCATCAGCCCTTCGTGGAGTGACGAAGCAAAGCCTGTAATTATCAATGCGATGGCTGCCTTTTCAACGGCAAGAGTCAGGGTTCTGTCCTGTTTCTCATCGGGTCCCAGGCAAGCGTTGAAAGGGTGAAGAATTCCCATACCGCCTATTATGAAGATCAGTGCAATGTATCCGTTTGCGACTACGTTTTGAACGACTGCGGCATAATCGAAGGATCCGGCAATAACTACGCTCAGCCCGAGAATTACAAGGGTACCTGCACATGAAATCTCTATCATTGCCTGTTCCATAATAGGGATGCCCATGCCGATTACCCTGTTTGAAAGGGCACCGATAACACCACCTATAATTGCTGCTATAACGACGGCTACTATGGGTCCCGCAATGCCTCCTACTGCAAGTCCGAAGAGAGCTGCTATAATACCCATACCAAGGGACAACATACCAATTGATGGGACACCAGTACCAAGTCCATAGCTTGCAACACGCCGGACAGCATCAGCACCCCAGACTGTTGCACAGATTGCCCCAATTCCTCCGAAGAAGGAATATGCTGGAGGCATAAAGTGGCCAAGGTAAATTCCTACAAGACCTCCTACTATACCTAAAGCCATTATTGTTTGTGGAGGATACCCACCTTTAGCTCCTCCTGATCCACCTGCAGACATTTTAAATACCTCCGAGCTGTGCTATTGCAATTACTGCCACGATAGCACACAGTATTGATGCTACAATGGAGGATATTACCGCTTTCGGCCATTTTTTGAATTTCGGATCGTGGAACCCTTCAATTGTACCTCCTATGTTATAGGAAGGAATTACAGAGTTCACGAAGAAAATGCCTATCGCAAATATTGCTGCAACTGCTACAAGCGCATTTCCTGTGACCGAATTGGTAACTCCAGAACCCTGCAGCCCCACGCTCATACCCACTTCAATGAGTGAATAATAAACAAGTGATCCTCCTATTCCACCAAGACCAGCGCCGATGACTCCACTCACGAAACTGACTGTTGGAAGCCCGTGCCCTTCAGTACCCTGAGATACATAAAGGTCCTGCCTGTATTTTGTAATAGGGTCTACCTTTACTTTTGCGGAAGAAGGTACACATCCTACAGCATAGACATAGGTCCAGGTACCGACAATCATGGTCACAGCGATCATGATCATTGCACCCACTGCACCTGAAGCAAGAATCAGCAGAAGGTTGTCTGTTACGTTCATCATGAAGCCTGCACTCACAAGCCCTGTCAGACCTGCGCCTGCTGCCAGTTGCACAGTACCGGTACCGATACCAGTTGCCTGAGCCATAGCTGCAGGTGCACCACCTACAGGCACAAAGTGGACACTCCAGGAAATCAGAGCACCACCAATTGTGATAAGGACCATCCAGATAATGTTTCCTGTGATAGCTTCAATCATGCGGAAGCCTCCTCAGCCTTGTCTTCCTTGTATGGTCCGAAATCGCTGCGGGCTTTTACTTCTATCTTCCAGTTCCAGATAATTAATATAAGGACAATAATTACACCTGCAACAACAGAGAGCCATCCCATGGTCAGGCCTTTTGCAGGATCGAAAATAGTGGTTATCCAGCTTCCAAGGAATACGGTCATACCAAAAGCAATTCCTGTGGTAGGTCCTCCAAACTTGGCGCAGTACCAGGAGTTGTCAAAACTGTTCCTTAGCCCGGACTCGGCGTATCTTACAATGTTTCCTGAGTTTGATGCGTTAAGCCCTGAACCAAATTCAAACTGCTGGAACTCACGCTCTGCACCGTAGTGGACGTCACCTGTTGACGATCCGATTGCACCCACTGTGATACCCCAGATAAAGGCCAGCATAGTCAGCGGGAAGGGGTGTCCGAGTACAACGGTCATCAAATACGATACCACCAGAACAGTGAAGGTCGTTATAAACGAAAATCCCATAATTGCTGGGGTGTGGCTTCTTATCATATCCAGATAAACCGGCTGCTTGAACCGACTCTGGCTGGCGCATCTGCCCATTGTAGCGGTTACGGCAAAGGTACCGTGTACGCATGCTGCAATAAGAGAACCAAATACCAGTGCAAAGAGTGGTGACAAAGTAAATTCACTGATTAATACTGTTGCAACGGCTGCACCAATCGAACACATCAATGCGTTTGAGGGGGGTTCTCCTGATATAGCTTTGTTAAAAATTCTGTGCGGAAACATCATTTGGGGAGCTAGCTGGACCTGTGAGTTGGGGTTACTCTGGGATCCGATATCGGATTCTAGGTCTTCTGAAGCACCTGCAATGGTTGCAGCTACGCCAATAAGTGCCAGCACTCCCATACTTATGAGTGGTTCCATTCATTTTCCTCCTTTATGTTATTAACATGTTAATAAGCTGGATTCAAAAAACGTTGTACATTTTTTTAAGATCGTCTGCCATATGATGACAAAGAAAGACGGCAGTAACGAACGTTAATTTTTGGATTAGAGAAGATCATTCATAAACCTTTCGAAATATGTATGCTTTTAAAATATTATTATATGATTATAATATATACAATCAATTTTATAAGACATATAGAAGGGGTTAAAATAAACAAAATCCTATATATATATAAAAAAATAAATTCTACTTTTCTCAATATTATATAAAGATTCCGATTATTATTAATGAACTTTTTGTTTCCTCTTATAAAATATATTTTCTATTTTTATTTTAATTAGTTATCCTGATGTGGTTTTTATATTATTAAATTTTATAATTAGTAGCTCACATTGGTGGGAATTATTTCTTTAAGGAGAAAATTAATATGGATTCTGCACTTGAAATTACCAAAATATTTATTCCTGTTCTGCCCTCTAATGAAAATACATACCTTAGAGTGAAACTATATAATTTCCAGCCAAGTATTTATCAATTTTTTTTATGAGTTGAGAGTGAAACCTTTATTTATATATAAATATGTTGGCTAATTTTCTTTTTTTGAGGGGATAAAAGCATCCAAATTCGGATTGAGAATAAGTTCATGTATATCTTTGTCTTTAGCGTTCAGAGGCTTGATTATTTTATAAAGTTGCTATTTAGATCTGATGCAATCAGAAAAGAATTTTTATATTTGGCATCCTTGCTTAATGCGTGATTTTCGGAGCCTCATCCTTTGCCGGTCCTTTTGAGGATTTAAAAGGACACGTAGGATCAATAGAGTTATATGTTCCCAAACTGGGAATTTACAGCGGTTCAGTACTTGAAAGAGAAAAACTTGACAGGACCCTTGATGAATTATCCATCAATGATTTTGCAAGTACGGTTCATGCTCCTTATTCTGCAGCAGACTCAAAATACCCTTCCGCCCTTCAGGTAGATACTGCACGGATGGGGGAAAGTGAGTTTGCCCTTATGAAAGAGTCAATAGATCTTGCAAACCGGATAGGAGCTACAGTAGTTGTGTTACATCCGGGCAGAGTTGGACACGAGAGAGAAAAATCATTTTCTGCGATGGTCAAAAACCTCTGCACTCTTGCTTCAATAGCTGAAGATTACGGAGTCATTCTGGGCCTGGAAAACAAAGAAGGTACGGACCCTTCCAATCTTTGCTGTAAAGCAGAAGAGCTTTCAAGGGCTATCGAAGCGGTAAACTCCGAACATCTAAGAGCAACCTTTGATATAGGGCATGCAAACCTCACATGCGGAGGAGATCCTGAAAAACTCCGGGATTTTGTCCAGACCCTGAAAAAGCATATCGTACATCTTCACCTGCATGATAACGGCGGAAAATGGACAGAAAAATACGATGGAGACGAACATATGGCCCCTGGAAGGGGCTGTACGGATTTTTCAGTCCTGAAATTGCTTTCCGGATATAAAGGAGTCTATAATCTTGAGGTATTTTCCCTGGAAGACATTCACTTTGGAAAAAATACCCTTGAGAATGCCCTCAAGATTTAAGAGCCGCAAAATGTTTGAAATCAAGATTTAAGTATTTAAAAGCTTGAAAAAAAAGAGTGATACTGAGGTTCGAGAAAGAACCCCAGTTATTTTAATAGAATTCAAGACTAATGCCCTTCTGGCCAAGAACTTTTTTCAACTCTTCATAAGCTGTGAAAAGTTCCTTCTTCTGTCTTCCCACTGTCTCAAGCTTTGGCTCGGCTTTGAGCCAGATATCCTTCTCTCCGGTCCCTCTTGTGACCGCAACACAGGCGAGCATGTCTCCATGAGTCAGTCTATAGATTGAATCAAGTCCTGTAGGAGTCACCCAGGCAGGAGAGGCTGTTTTAAGTTTTTCAATTACTTCATGCCAGCTGAGATTTCCTGATGCCTTAAGGTTAAGCTGGAGATGAGCACGTTCACCTGTGACTTTTTCATCAAGGTTTTTGAGGAAAACATTGTAGTCAGGGTCTTTTTCATTAATCTCCCTTGCTTCATAGAGGGCAAGCTCTTCAGCTTCCTCTTCGAAGAAAGGCGCAAGATTGACCTTACTTGAGGGTTTTGTCATCAGGGAGACTCCAAAGAAAGCGATAGCACTCAAAGACATTCCCACAATAACACCATGGCTCATAAGGATCGGGTGAATACTTTCAAGGTAGTTGGGAGCCAGAGGCGGTGTTTTTATAAGGTCCAGAGCTACAAGCGCTACCTGAACGGTAAAACCTACTATCATGCCTGCAAAGGCTCCTTCTTTGGTAGCCCGCTTCCAGTAGAGGCCTCCCATTAGAGGGAAGAAGTACGAGGAACTTGCAATGAAAGTTGCAATATGAATGGCATCAATAATGTTGGGGATAACAAATGAGCCTGCTGTTGCAGCAAGTATAATAAACAGCACACTGACCCTGTTCACCAGCATCATTTCCTTCATCGTGGCATCTGGCTTTATGTACCTCTGGTAGATATCCCTTGAGATACAGGAAGCGCCTGAGGTTGAAAATGTGTCCGTACAGGACATAGAAGCAGCTGCAAGCCCTATTGCACTGAAAGCGATTACAGCTGGCGCAGAGGCAAAACGTTCACTGACAAAAGCCAGAAGTGCAGGCTCTGCAAGAGCCATACCTGCGGGAAAACCCATTTCTGCTATTTCAGGGTATATTGAGTTCAGGGCTATTGCAATCACTGCGCAGGCTGCAAAGACCATAGTGATCATGAGGGCACCGATTATCATTCCAAGGCTGGCAGATTTTCCATCTCTTGCAGCCCAGACTTTCTGCCAGGGATCCTGCTCGGTAATCCAGCCCGGAATAATAGCCAGGATAAAAATCAGAACCATGGGAAGGCCGATTGAGAATGGATTCCACCAGTCTCCGGATACATTTCCGAAAAGCTCTGAAGCGCTTATCGCAGCGGTGCTTAGGCCTCCATCAGCAACTGTTCCTACTGTGGCGAAAGCCATTCCTACTGCAAAAATAGCAAGGAAAGCGAACTGGATAGTATCTGTCCAGATAACTGCGTACAGCCCTCCAAGAGTTACGTAAAGAGATACTGCAATTGCAACAATGGCTGCAGCATAGAAAGGATCAAGACCATAAAAGACCTGCAGCACAAGGGAAAGTCCCGTAATGTCGGCTACTGAAAAAAGAATCATTACGACAGTGATGATAAGCGCAATTGGCCATCTGACTATACTTCCATAGCGCTGTTCCAGAAGTTCAGGCTGAGTAATTGCAGGCAGGTTTTTGATCTTCCCAACAAGCACAGCAATGATAAGAAGGGCAAGGATATTGGGGGCTACAAATCCCCATATGGAACCCATTCCCTGAAGCATATAAAACCCGACAACTGCAAGAATTCCGCCTGCTGTCAGCCAGGAAGCTGCAGCTGAAAAACCCAGAGCTGAGGGTCCTATCCTGCGGCCAGCAAGCCAGAAGTCCGTAACTGATTTTTGTCTATTATTAAAATACCAGCCAATAGCCACAAGTCCGGCTATATAGACTGCGAGCATTATAAGAAAAATACTATAACCATCCATAAGAACACACCGGGGGAGATTAATATTTATGAATATGACGAGTCTATTTCTTTATCGAAACTACAGGATATTATTGTCATATGTGAATTATATTCTCATTTATATATCCGCATTTTATCGACATATAGATAAATAAACTTTTACTTTCATTTTAAATTTTATCGACTATTATACAGTCTTATGAACACATTTTTTCCTTCAACACAAGTTAACTTGAATTAAAATGATTTTAATTTTTGTATTTATATATTCTTTATTTTTAAAATTAATTGAGGGATGCTTTTTAGATTTTTTTACTTTTTATACGATTAAATAAGAAAAAAAGCTTTATTATATCTTTAAGATCTTTTTTCTCAAAGGCAACATCCTAAATTTAAAAAAGAAGCCATATTGCTTCAAAAAGTTTATATTTGTTATGTTTAAGATCACATAACTATGAATGTTAAAACCAGAATTTTCAAATTGACAGCAGTCCTCTTAATGCTGGTTATATTTTCCAGCCTGGGTTGCGTTGACAACCAGACAGAGAACGAAAGTGCTGCAACAATGGAAAACGGTTCTGAAAATACATCTGCAGGAGAAGTCCTTACAGTTTTCCATGCAGGAAGCCTGAGCGTACCTTTTGAAGAGCTTGAAGCCGAGTTCGAATCTCAACACCCCGGAGTCGATGTTCAGCGGGAAGCTGCAGGCAGTGCACAGAGTGTAAGAAAGATAACCGAGCTTGGGAAAAACGCTGATGTGCTTGCCTCTGCAGATTATCTCCTGATTCCATCCCTGATGATGCCTGAGTACGCAGACTGGTATGCAGCTTTTGCAAAGAACCAGATGATCATTGCTTACACAAATGAAAGCAAGTATAGCGACGAAGTGACTGGAGACAACTGGTACGAAATTCTCAGGCGGCCCGATGTACGCTTTGGTTTTTCCAATCCTAATGACGACCCTGCAGGCTACAGGTCACAGATGGTAACAGTATTAGCTGAATCCTATTACAACGACAGCCAGATCTATGATGACCTTATCCTGAACAATACAGGCATAACTTTTACTACACAGGAAAACGGGACAGCCCTTGTACATGTTCCCGCATCCGAAGAGATTGCTCCGAATCCCGAGAAAATAATGCTTAGAAGCATGGAAGTTGAACTCTCATCTGCCCTTGAAACCGGGGAAATAGATTACCTTTATATTTACAGAAGTGTTGCCGAACAGCACGGCTTTAAATATGTGGAGCTGCCTACTGAAATTGATTTAAGTTCACTCGACTATGCCGACAATTACGCAAAAGTTCAGGTTCAGATGGTAAATGGGGAAGTAGTCACAGGATCTCCCATAGTCTATGGTGTAACTATTCCTAAAAATGCTGAAAACCCGGAGCTTGCTACTGAGTTTGTAAAGCTTCTTCTTGACAAGCCTGGTCAGCAGATATTCATTGAAAATGGCCAGCCTCCAATTGTTCCTGCCATTTCTGAAGGAAAAGAAAACATGCCCGAAGAATTGCAGCCCCTTGTAGAATAAAGAAACTACCGTTCTGGATTCTTTAACATTCTTCAACAAAAAAAGAATCCAGAGCATAGTCAAAAACAAATGAAAGCAAAATAAAGTAAAATTAAAAAACGATAGTAAAAAGGTGAGCGTGAAAGTTTTGATCTGGAAAACTCGTAGATTTGAGCCTTTGACTTTCATTTTTTCCTTTTTACTGCTTGTCCTCTTCCTTTACATTTTTGTGACTCTTTCAAATATGATTTTCAGGCAGGTTTTTGATGATTTCCAGGGTCTGATAAAAGCTGCAGAAAATCGGGCAGTAATTAGTTCTATCTTTCTTTCCCTTTATGCAGGCTTGCTTGCAACCCTGATCGCGCTTTTTCTCGGAGCCCCTGCGGGGTATATTCTGGCAAGGTTTGATTTCCCTGGAAAAAGGTTAATCGAGAGTATTATTGATGTGCCTGTAGTAGTACCTCATACAGTTGCAGGTATTGCCCTGCTTACGGTTTTTGGCTCAAAAGGACTTATAGGCGCTCCTCTTCGCCCTTATATCCAGTTCACGGACGCACTGCCAGGGATTGTAGTTGCGATGCTTTTTGTATCTATACCATACCTGGTAAATTCCGCAAGAGAAGGATTTAAAAGTGTTGACCCCAGGCTCGAAAATGCAGCTCGTTCTCTGGGAGCGCCTCTCTGGAAAACTTTTTTTCTTATAACCATTCCTCTTTCTGCAAGACATCTTTTAATAGGGGCAATTATGACATGGGCAAGGGCTATCAGTGAATTTGGGGCGGTTGTTATTATTGCCTACTATCCAATGATTGGGCCAACCCTTATCTATGATCGTTTTATTTCTTACGGGTTGTCTGCTTCAAGGCCTATAGCTGTCCTGCTAATACTGGTTACACTTTCAATTTTCATAATAGTAAGGGTTCTTTCTGCAGGCTGGAGCATATATGATAGAGATTGAATCCCTGTCCAGAAAATGGAAAAACTTTGCTCTTGAGAATCTCAGCCTTAAAATCGAATCTGGAGAATATTTTGTGATGCTGGGACCGACAGGGGCGGGAAAAACCCTGCTTCTGGAACTTATAGCAGGTTTTCACTCTCCTGACTCCGGAAGAATCCTGATCGATGGAAAAGAAGTAACCAACCTGCCTCCGGAAAAACATGACCTTGTTTTTGTCTATCAGGACTATTCGCTTTTTCCCCACATGAATGTAAAAAAGAATATCGAATTTGGAATGAAAATGAAAAAAATAAAGTCACAGGAGAAGCTACTTGAAATTGCCAGTTTCCTGAAAATCACCCATCTTCTTGATCGCTATCCTTTAACACTCTCAGGGGGAGAACAGCAGAGAGTTGCGATTGCAAGAGCCCTTGTGACCGACCCTAAAATTCTGCTCCTTGATGAACCTCTCAGTGCACTTGACCCACGGTCACAGGAAAGTGCAAGGGAATTGCTATTGGATCTCCACAAAGAGAAAAAACTGACTGTACTGCATATTACCCATGACCAGACTGAAGCCAGAATAATGGCTGATAGAATTGCAATAATAATGGATGGAAAGCTCATGCAGGTTGGAACTCCTGAAGAAATATTCGATAAACCAGCTGATAGTCGGGTAGCTAATTTTGTAGGGTTTGAAAATGTGCTAAAAGGCAGAGTTATTTCTGCTGACAGGGGACTCCTCAGGATTAAAACGGACAAGCTGATAATTGACGCTTCAGGGGATATGGAAGTAGGAAAGGAGGTGTATGCCTTCTTGAGGCCTGAAAACATAGTTTTAAGTAAGACTTCCACACAATCCAGCATTAGAAACTCTATACAGGGCAAAGTTACTGAGATCTGGACGCTGGGAGCACTTGTAAGGGTAAAAATTGACTGTGGAATCACCCTCAATTCCCTGATAACCAGACAGTCAGCAGAGGAAATGGAAATTTTTCCCGGAGTTTCGGTCTATGCTCAATTCAAAGCAAGTTCTATCCACGTGCTCCATTAAAAGGTGATGATCTGTGAAAGCTAAAACAAAGCTCTGGTTTACGGAAGATGGGAAAACTGTCATGGGTGCTGGAAGGGCTGAGTTACTGAGGACAATTGACAGAGAACGCTCCCTCCGGAAAGCCTGCAAGACTCTTAACATTTCATACAAACACGCCTGGATGATGCTTAAAAAAATGAATGAAGCTTTAGGAGAACCTGCAGTAGTCACAGTTCGAGGAGGGAAAGATCAGGGTACTTTTCTAACCGACCTCGGAAGAAAACTCCTCACCGAATATGAAACGAATAAGCAGATCATCAACGAAACAATTGCAGATGAAACTGCCTGGGAAAATGTGGGCCTCAAGTTATCAGCCAGAAACCAGCTCCCGGGCAAAGTGCTTGGAGTGGAAAAGAACGGGCTTGTTTGTAAGATCACAATTGAAATAGAACCTTCGACTATTACCTCGGTAGTCACGGAAGAAGCTGTAGAAAAACTGGACATAAAGCCCGGAGATCGGATTTATGCAGTAATCAAATCGACTGAGGTAATGGTTGCAAAAGCTGCCAGTGAAAAGGACAGATAAAAACGGTTCGAAAGAGATGTATCACATCGACTGAAAATGTAACCTTAATTTAACAGAAGAAATATTTTTCTAATCTTTTCTTTCCCAGAAAGCTTCCATTTAACAGGGAGTTTCAGCTTTGCTCTGTCCCCGGACAACCATGACCGGGACTTTAGAATCTCTCACTACTTTTTCTGCAACGCTTCCAATTAAAAACTTTTCCAGGCCGGTTTTTCCAAGAGTACCCATTACTATCAGGTCAATGTTATTATTTTCTGCGAAATCGATAATTTCATTACTCGGGTACCCGTCTAAAACAACCTCTTTTACCTCTACTCCTGCTGCCTCTCCAATCTTCTTAACTCTAGATACTGCTTTCTCTCCATCATTTCTCATAATTTCGTAGATTGTTTCCCTGCCAAGAGTCCAATTTTCAGAAATTGTCGAGGAAGTATCTGCTACATAAAGAGCATGGACAGTAGCTCCGCTAAGTTTTGCAATCTCGATACCGTAAGAAATAGCCCTCTGAGTATTCTCAGACCCGTCCGTTGCAATCACTATATTTCGGTAAAACTCTTTTTTCATATTTTTCCTCCATTTGCTTTACGCATAGTACCGATGTGACAGAAAAGATTTATTCATGAATTTATACTGTTTATTTATCCAATTATTTATACTGTGAATTTATCCAGTTATTTATACTGTTTCGAGTTTAGAATTATCTGGATTATTGCTGTGCAATTTGAAGAAAAGTCAAAATTATAAGTTGAATATTCTGTCTTTCTGAAAATAAAGGATCGTAGCCTTTTAAAAAGGCTACTTGAATATTTCCTTAGAGATGCTACTAGCTACTTCAGTCCTGTTTCTTCTTTCTTAATATAACGAAACAAGCTGCAAGAGCCATTGCAATACCTGCCCCTATTTGATATCCTGGAAGAGACTGTTCGGCTTCCAGGACTTGCGTGTTGATTTTTACGGTATCGGAGACCTGGTCATGCCCGTCTGCATCTTCATATAGGATTTCACTGCTTAAGGAATATGGCTTGGGAGTTGCAGTATCATCTACATCCATATCAAAAATAGCAACAGCACTTTCTCCAGGGTTCAAAGTTCCAAGGTAAGCCTGGTCGTCAGTGGTACTGAAGGGATCAGCTGCACTGAGTCTAACTGTTGCATCTTTTGCAGGTTCTTCTCCTGTATTTGTGTAGGTGACGGAAAGAACCCCGCCTTCATCAGGATAAAGGTCGCCTGTTACATTTGTGACCCCAAAGTAGGGTTCCTTTTTAACTTCTATATCTATGGTCTGGGTTTGAGTCTTATTTTCGTACCAGATTCCTACTTCCTTATTTGTCACAAGACCTGTGGTACTATCAAACTTATCTCCTCCTACCTGAACATTGTTCTGGTACTGGTAAGCAAGTTCAAGGGTCAGGGGATAGGTCCCAGCAGATGCATTTTTGTTAATTTCGATCGTAAATTTTGTGGGACTTGAACTCTGTTTGCCCTGTTTGAGAGTACCTGCTTGCTGGGGCCCTGATTTGACCTTAATGTTAGGATCGTCGGATTTGAGAGTTGCAAGGATTCCGACTGCTGTTGTAGCCTGAGCTTCATACTGCATTTCGGACTGCTGGAGCATTTCATCCAGATAATTACCCATATCTACTTCATTTTCAGACTCAAAGCCTGTAATCTCGCCCTTATTCATCATCTCTACATTAAGGGTTACTGTGTCTCCTCTGGAATACTGATTGTCTCCAACAAGTGTTGCATTGAGGTCAGGACCTCCATATACTGTGTAGTAATTTTCACTAATATCAAAATTTTCTGGTACAGCTGCCTGTGCTGGCAGGACTGCAGAGCAAAGGATCAGAAGGGTTGTGACAGTAATAAATAATCCATTTTTATTCATTTTCATCACCTGATGCGTTCTCATTATTCTTGTTTCGTTTCCGGTGTACATTTACAATCTGGTAAAGGGCGATAACGATAATCAGTATAATTGCTATTCCTGTAATGCTGAATTTCTTCTCTGTGGCTTCAAGAGGTACGTTTACTTTCATACTTTCCGAAAAAGTAGTATCTCCGTCCTCATCAACATACTTTATTTCACTGTTAATTCCGTAATTTTTTACAATAGCATCTTGATCCGCTGAAATTTCAAAACTGGCAGTCTTTTCTTCCCCGGGACCTAGATCTCCGATCCTTACAATGGATTTCTCTGTGCTCAGGGGACTCATAACAATAATCCGGGCTAAAGCATCTTTTGCTACGCTTTCTCTTGTATTTTTATAAGTAACCTCAATAACCTTACTTTCACCCTGGACAAGGCTTCCTGAAACGTTAGTTACTTCGAATTTAGGTTCGCTTTTTACAGAAATCGGTATTCTGAGAGTTTCTGTCTTTGTGTTGTACTCTCTTGCATACTCTACATCCGTAAGCCCGAGATTTATTGCATCCGCAGTTACAGTTTTGACGTTTGCCTGGTATTGATAACGTACCGGAAGAAGGAGTTCATAATTCCCGGCAGGTGCATCGCTATCTATTTTGATGGTGTAACTGAGGGTTGCTGTATGTCCTGTTTCAAGTTCTTCTACACTCTGGAGATTGGCTGTGGACTCGACTTCAATGTATTTTGTTTCCGATTGAAGGCCAGCCTCAATATTTTTTGCCGTTGTGGATTCTTTTTCTTCTTCCACCTCTGCCAGTGCAATTGTTTCCTCAGTGGAGTCGTTTATTCTTTTCTGGTTTGCGTTCAGCCTCTCAAAACCCTCAATTACTCCAGTATTAGCGATTTTTACTTTCAGATCTGCTGTTTCTCCCCTGCTGAGCTCAGGGTCTCCTGTAACTGAAGCCTTCATAACTGGCTCCCCATGACTCTTGTAGTAATCTACAGTATACCCATGATCCAGGACAATGAAGTTTGTTTCATCATCCTCCTCCCCGAGGGCTGGGAGTGCAGTAACTGATACAATTAATAGAATTAACGCAAATGTAGTAACTTTCTTAATCATTTTTTGCCTTAATTTTTTTACGGGCACTTGTGTCATATCTCGGCCCCCTGAATTTGTTTTTTTGTCTCTGTATCTTTTTCTGCCGTCCTGAGTCCTTTTCTTCTATCTCGCCAGGTATCAAGGAAGATTATAAGTGGCGGGAAAACCACAAAAGTTGCCAGGAGAGCCAGCACGACATCAATAACCGTAACCATACCAAAGTCAGATATCATCGGGAAAGGAGAAGCCAGAAGAGCCATGAACCCGAATACCGTTGTAGCTCCTGAAGCGATAATTGCACTTCCTATTTTAGCGCTGGCCATGTGGATAGCTTCCATAGGACTTTGCCCTTTATCCTTTTCTTCAAAGTAACGTTCCATCATGAGGATAGCGTACTCTGACCCGACTCCCAGAATCAAGGCTCCAAGAGTAGCAGTTAAAGGAGTGTAGCTGATGTTTAGATAGCTCATTACTCCTCCTGACCAGCCGATAACTATCACCATTGGAATCACAGGAACCAGTGCTTTTACCCAATCTCTATAAACGATATAAAGTCCTGCGAGCACGAGGACAAGACCAAGGAAAGTCATTGCTACTCTTCCACTGGTAAGAGCGGTAATAACTTCCATAAAGACGACTGAGTTTCCGGTAATCGTGACTGTGGCACCTGGTGGGGCCGGCATCCACTGCATATCCTGCTTGACGATGTTTGTGAGTTCTTTAATTCCTGTTAGTTTGATATCAGCAACCGCATTCCCTATGTTGAAGTTCAGGAGAAGCATGTTCTTACCATACATGTAGCGGTCTTTCTGTGCGTCAGGAATTTCGGAGTAGATATTCTCTATTTCCTGGCTGGTATCAGGAATCAAACCCCCATTCCTTTCCTTCACAAGAGGGACTATGCTCGAGGCACTGTAAATATGGCTATTAGACGCCACTTCGTGTTTGGAAAACTTATCAATCCATTTCAGGACATCCGGGTTGGCTGCATCCTCAACCTTGATGATCAGGTTTAATTCATCACTTCCGCCCATAATGTCTCCCATATGCTTGAGATCCACAAGGGCAGGCATATCCTGAGGTACAAAGGTTTGAACATCCGTCTGAATAGGTACTGACTGATCGAGGTAGAGGCCACCAAAACAGAGTAAACATGCGATTCCCAGTACGATAATGTCGTATTTAATTGTCATATCTGTGGTTTTCTGGAGAATCCTTCCTATTAAACGGTCGCTTTCACTCTCTCCCTCAGGCTTTTTCTTATTCCCCAAATTTGCAGGTTTTATCTTATTGGTTATCTTTCTCAAGGGGTTCTTATCCGAATATTTATCAAATAACGAAAGCGTCACAACCCCTACGAATATAGAGGAAAGGTAACACATTACAATACCTATCAGGAGCAGTTTTCCAAAGTCCTGAATCATCGGCACTGAGGATGTAAAAAGGGAGAAAAAACCAAGAGCTGTCATTGCCAGAGCTATAAGCACTGCAGGGCCTGTATGCTTTATGGTTTCTATTACTGCACTTGTCTTGTTTCCTTTATCCTGCAGTTCTTCTTCCAATCTGTTATGGAACTGGATAGCATAGTCGATTCCTACACCAATAAGGATCGGGAAAGCAGACATGGAAACCATGGACATGGGAATCCCTACATAACCCATAGCTCCGAAGGTGTAAACAATACCAAGAAGGACTACTGGCAGAGGAAGAAGACACCAGCGGACATGCCTGAACACAAGGAGCAGGACAATAACCATGAAAACGGCTGAAAGCCCAAGCAATATACCCATACTGGAATTCATTTCATAGTTCATGGAAATTTGGAATGCCGGATCCCCTGTAACGATTATATTATAAGATGGTGGGAAATCCGAAAATGAGACGGCATGTTCGGTGGCAGTAAGGATGTCTTGCTGTGTTTTGTCATTGGCTGAACCGGCCATAACTACGGAAATCAGCATATGAGTATTGTCAGGGATGATCTGGCTGAAAATAGCAGGATTTCCATCTATGATAGCTTTGATTTCCTCATCGTTTTCGGGAAGTTCATATCTCCCTGTAGTCTTATAGTTGACCATTTTAAGCAGGGAGGCAGGGCTTGTAGTCTCAATTACTCCGTTTGTTGCTCCTAACTGATGTTCCAGCCTATCTACAGCCTGCATCAGGTCAACATTCCTCACATCGTTGCCCTCTACCATTACCACGATAGATTGTGTCTGAAAAATATTCTGATAAAGGTGATCAAAGTCCTGGTAGAGAGGAGAGTCTTTTCCGACAAACGTCTCCGTTCCTGATTTCATCTCGATTAGCTGCGCTCCCTGCGTTGCTATGATTATGCACAGGAAAGCTATCAGGAGTACGGAAAAACGGTTATTCTGAATAAAGAACCCCAGTTTTTCAAAAGATTTTTTAATAGTTGATTCCTCTCATAGTTTTTAACGTGAAGTGAATTTTAGGAACCCTGATTCAAATTTCAACCCTTCGGTTTTTCCTCAGGGTTGGATGTCCCCTATTGAAGATTTATTAATCGAAATTACAATCAAGGTTTATTAATTGAAATTACAGAATACATTTAAATCATTTTTTAATAGTTTGGCTGATTATTTAATGTCGTTGATCTGGAAACGTATTAGAGATAGAAAAGATTTAAATGTAGTGTTACTTTAGGGGTAACAAATGTTTTCGCAAATTAATCCTCAATTAATAAACAACCTTGAAAAGCTCGGGCTGACTGAAAATGAGGCAAAAGCCTACATTGGGCTTGTAAGTTTAAGGGAGGCTACAGCCCGTGAAATACACGAACTTACGAATGTGCCAAGAGCCAAAATCTATGAAATCCTTAAAGTGCTTGCGAAAAAAGGTTTTTTGGAAGTAAAACAGGGTACTCCTACATATTTCCGGGCAGTTGATCCAAAGTATGTGATAGGGAAAATAAAGGACGAAATTATCGACTGCGCAATTGATGCCCTTGACCAGCTCAATGAACTGAGTTACGAACTTCCAAGGACTTCTCCTGTGTGGTGTATCCAGAGTGAATGGGGAATAAAGAACCGAATTCGTGAAATCCTGGCAGGAGCAAAGGAAGAACTTATTATTTTCTCATCCAGCCCTGAGTACCTTCAGGAGTTCGAAGTTGAACTGAAAAAGCTGGAAAAAACTTGCAGGTTAACTTTTATTGTGGATAAAGTAGAAAGGTTCGGGTCCCTTCCTTTTGAGTTTAGAGAAGTTACGCAGGAGTTTAAAGATTCTATAAATAACATCATAATTGACGGCACTCACTATAACGAAGAACTTTTCATAATTGCTGATGGAAAGGAATCAATAGGAGTCCACAGCGCAGGGAATAAAAGAGAAGCCGTAGTGATCAAACTGCCTGTTGTCTGTTACCTTCAAAAAATGATATACAGCAAGGTGCTTGAGCCGAGTTTCATCAAAAAAGACCGTTAGACGGCCTGTCGGTAAGAACTTCCTGTATTTCGTGTAAGTTCTGGGATTTCTCTCTAATTTTTAGTCCCATATTTCTAAGGTCCGAACTGGTTTTATCTCCTTGACGAAGAAAGCTAATGATGTCGGATACTATTAATAAGATCCCAAAACAATTGTTTTATTAGGCATTCTCATAAACAGAGGTCACAAACTCCGCAGGTGTATAAGATGGATAGTGTGGAAATTGATAACGTAACTATCAAATGGTTAGGCCATTCTGGTTTTCTTCTAGAAGGAGACAGCAAAAAGATCTATATCGATCCTTTTGAAATCGATGAAGAGCCGGCTTTTGACGATAAAGCGGATATCTTACTTATCACGCACGAACACTTTGACCACTGCAGCCCTGAAGATATCCGGAAAGTCAGGCGGTCTGACTCTACCACACTTATTCCCGAAAACTGCTCACTTCAATTCAGGGGAGATGCAAGACGAATTGCAGAGGGAGACATCCTGGCTGACGGGCTTGAAATAAAAGGTGTCAGGATTGAGGTAGTTCCGGCCTATAATATAGATAAACCCTATCATCCCCGCGGGCTTGGAGTTGGATACATAGTGGAGCTTGGAGGGCTCAGGATTTATCATGCAGGAGATTGCGATTTCTTCCCTGAGATGGAGAGTATCAAAGCTGATGTTGCTCTTTTACCTATAGGGGGTACATATACGATGAACGAAGAAGAAGCTGCAAGTGCAGCAGCAGTTATCTCCCCAAAGGTTGTAATTCCAATGCACTACGGAAAATCAGAAGGCACTCAGGCTGATCCCGAAAAGTTTAAGGCTCTTGTACACGGCAAGAATCCTGAAATTAACGTAACTATTCTAGATTCCTGATTTATTTTCAATAAAAAGAAAGGAAAGAAATAGAGAAAGAAATAGAGAAAAAAATAGGAAAAGGAATCGTATTTTGAATTTAGATTTACTGCAGGCGATCTATCCATGTCTAAAATAGCACGGAAAAAACAGAAAAACCTGATTCAAGAACTCGCAGTTCAGCGCATGTGGAGGCTCTTTGAGCTTGCGAAACGAGAGTTTGCAGAGCATCCCGAACGCAGCGAGCGGTATGTTCAGCTTATCAGGAATATTTCGATGAGAAACAGGATAAGTATTCCAAGGGAAATAAAGAGCAGGATCTGCAAACACTGTTATGCTTTCCTGGTTCCGGGAAATAGCGCTCATTACAGGCTGAAAGAAGGATATATCGTTATTTCCTGCCAGCGTTGCGGAAAGGAAATGAGATATCCATATAAAAGATTAAAAGTCTGCACCCGAAACAGATAAAATTGCAACAGAGTTATTGGGCCACAAATTTAAGTTTTAGGAGCGCTTTCCTGACCTCGCATCTTCTTTATGGATAAAGATATCTGTTTTGCAATAACGGATTTCGGTCCATTGTCGTCTACGAGAACTCTCCCACTTACTTCCCACCAGGTCTTGGGGTAGGCTTTTTCTGGCTCTGCTTCAGGGTTAAGGCCAAGTTTTTTGGCTGCTTCATTTATTTCATTGAGATGAGGCTCTTTTATCGCATTCTTTCGGGAGATTATTCTGCCACTGCTTCTTGACTTTGTCTGGTCGATGTAGGCTGGCCAGATTACGAGTTTTCCCTTATCTTTCATCATCATACTATCTTCCATTTTAATTGCTTTCATGCAATTTAAAGCTGCCCCGGCGTTCGAGTTGCGCTTCGGAAGCACGCAGTCTGGTTCGCTGTGCTACCCGAATTGCGCCTCGCCCGAATTGCGCCTCGGGAGTACGCAGTCTGGTTCGCTGCGCTACGCTTCACTCAAGCAGACTAATTTATGGATTAGAACCTTATTTTGATTTGTGAACTGGCATACTTTCTGGACTTTAGATTTATATTTCGAAGCGTAAAACCCCTAAGTCTTTAGCTTAGGGGATATAAGCGTCAACCTATACAGTCAACCGTTATTAATTCTGTAAATTATTAAATAGTTTAAAACGTTATATAATATTAGATTTTGCTGTCACCACAACCTTATAGTTCTTGAAGAGTTTTGCCAAATATTAGCGAAAACCAAGCTGGTAAAATTTTGGACGTCTAGGAGTTGGATAACAGGGCAAGAATCATCCCGAAGGGATCGGGATTAAGCCAGCGAAAACTGGTAGCTATAAGCATCTCTAGTATATCACGCTCATATATTTTCACCTGCGGAACGCGGGGAAGAGCCTGTATGACTTGTCAACATTGGTTGGAAGGATGACTCAGGAAGCCCCTAAGTCTTTAGCTTAGGGGTAGTTCACAACCTGTAATTATTTATCTTACCACAACTACTTCTGGATAGTGGTAATATGATTCCTTCGTTTTCAATTGATGAGAAGGTAAGAGCTCACATAAGAAAGAGCGGACAGGATTTCAGGCTTTCAACGTCTCCTGAAGGCCCTGTACTTCTTCCTCTTGGTAGCGCTGCGCCTAAATCCTCAGATCTTAAAATACTCATTGGTAGTAATGTTCTTTATATTTCCAAGCTTCAGGCAAAATACATAAAAAAAATTGACTGGTCCATGGTAGAGAAATCTCTGAACTTTTCTGGGGAGTCCAGTGACTGAGTTTTGGCTACATACCTGTAGACTCCTAATGTTTACTCATTATATTTGAGAAATAGAAGTTTTGTCACTCTTTTCCAGGGTGTCTATCCGTTTTGTTTATAAAGAGGAGAGATCATAGGATAAGGGTTGACTTATACCAGATCCTGCGAGGGTTTCTCCTGAGAGAGGAAATTGCCGCAGGCTGAAAAAGATCGCTTCATGCTCAAGGGAGAATTTGTCTGTGAAAATTAGAACAAAAATTATGTTTATGCTCCTTGCCCTGCTGGTGGTCTTCGTGTCGGGTTGTATGGAACAGGAAAAAGAAATAGTCCTCAATCAGCCCAACAACATCTCGAGCTATGAATTTGAGGTTTTTCTGAATCAATCGGAAAACCAGACGCTTGCAAATACCACCACCTATTATCTTCAGGATAACAAAACAAGGGTAGAGATTGTAAACCTTGTAATAAATAGCAGTAAGCTTGAGATCTACCCTCCCGAATCTCTGGGCGGTAGTTCCAAGGGAGATCCAATTGAGAATTTAGTACTGCTTGTTGCTCCTGCAAATGAAACTGCAGTTAATCCGGAAACTTTCGAAGAACTTTCACGCAAAAACGAGACTTCGGAAAATGTCAGTTACAATCTAACTCAGAAAATTAGCCAGAATATGAAGGTTATAAACCTGGAATTTGAAGAACCTGTAACAGGTTTTATTGCGTATACTCTTGAAACCCCAGGAACCCAGAGCTTTGCATTCATAAAACCGGACTCCGAATTTATCCGCGTGGTTCTTCCTTCAGGTTATGTGACTGGAAATAGAGTGTTTGGAATAGCACGCCCAGAACCTTTTAATGTAAGTGTTGACGAAAAGGGAAGGCAAAATCTCCTGTGGATTTCCTCAAAAATGGGAGAACGAGAGGAAATAATTCAGGTTAAGTATTATTCAGAATCTGCACCTCTGCTTTTCCTGGCGGCAATTGTAGCTCTGCTCTTTGGAGTTGTTCTGGTACTTACTCATTATTCAAGAAGCAAAAAAGAACTTGAGTCTGTCAGAGGGATTCTGGACCTCGAAAAAGAGTATGAGAAAAACCAGCGGAGAAAAAGATAACTCATACAGGAGATCTGTCCCTACCTCTGATTTTATATTCTTTCTTTTATTTTTTTAGAAGTGAATAGCTTTTTATTAAAGTTTTTCCAATTTCTATTTGATGAGAATTCTGGGGAAAATTGGGTCTAAACTATTCTTTCTATCAAAACCAAGCTCAGAAAGCAGGTCAGAATCGGAAGCTATTACAGCGGCAATAGCTTCTCTTCTACTTTTAGTATTGACAGTTGCACTCGTGGGTACAGTTGCCAATGTTTGTGATTTCTCAGGTAGCAGCGCCTTTTCTCAAACTCCTGTGGCAAAAATCACTATTGAGTCCTGTGAAGGGGGGCTTTCTAACAGCGGACCGCCTTCCGAAAGGGCCACCTTTGGAAAAAATAATATTGTTCTTATGCATGAAGGAGGCAGTAATCTACCTCTTGACACGACTTCCATAAAAATCTCTGGCTACGGAAATTCATATCAGGGAACTGCTAATGGAAGCGGACGGATGCTCACAGGAGATATGGAAGTCTTTTACAAAAACCTGAGCCCGAAAGAGAAAAATACTACATACATGAAACAAAACAATGCAACACTTAACGATGACTTCTGGAACACTGGAGAAAAACTGATCCTACACGGTAGAGACAGCTCAAAATCAATTCACTCTAGCGTCAAAGTGAATGTCGGAGAACTTGGAGAGACAAAGAATAACTACGGCTTCAAAACAGGCTCTGAAATTACGGTAAGAGTCATTGACACCAAAAGTAATAATATTATTTCTGAACAAACCGCTGTTGTAAAGCATGCCGATGGATAATATTAAAGAGGAGCATTACAGGTTATCTCGTATTGTTTTTATGTGCATTACTAAAAACTGCCTGCAGGAGATTTTGATAATACCCCAGATGGATTTTTTCTTTCAATTTATTTTTCTCCATAGATCAAATGGTACTGGTATTTGAAGGATGTTCATTTTCGAAAAAAAGAGTCTTTTTCTGAGTTTCAATAATCTCTTTCAGGGTCAGATCTTTTATATTATTCAAGCCTGCAGCCCTGAAATATTCAAGTGTTTTTACTTCGTTTTTAAATTTTTTCGAATAGAATGTTTTTTGCCTTTTTTTTGAAGAAAATTAATTCTTCATCGATAATTTTATAAAATACCTGTTTATATATTTAGGACGCAATAGTCTTGTCTTTAGGTTTTATAGATATGTTGCGCTGTACATATCTGAAAGCTGCAGATTTTTGACTGGCGGCGTTTTGTGAGCTTCAATTAGCTTAAAAAAGAATCCTTGATCCTTCAAATTGAAGGTTTCATCAATCTGAATCGTGCTAAAATTAAGAAATTTCTATCAAAAAGTCAACTATAAATACAGTGTATCCTTCTGCGTTATGTTAGAAATTACATAATACATTTCCTTTAAATATCAAGGCTATCTGACATTTACCCCGTCTGAGCCTTTTTGTACTTCCCGTTATGTTCGAATAAACATAACGTAGAAATCAGTGGCGGTGAATCCATTGCATAAAAATTCAGACTTAGAGAAAGCCCATATGGAAACAATCATGAAGCAGATAAATGACCCCGAACTGCTTTTACAGATCGAGAAGGTCGTTCCCTTTCACGGTTTCCTGACCTCCGGGGCATTAATCGGCATTCAAATGCTCAATATTGCAAAAAAAGTGCTTGATGTCCGGGAAGGGGAACGCATATACGTGACCTGCGAGACGAAAAGCTGCATGCCTGACCCTTTCCAGATTCTTGCAAGCGCTACCATCGGAAACAACGGATTGAAAATAAATAACCTGGGGAAAATGGCGGTCACAATAAATAAACAGGCGCCTGAAGGAGTTCACAGTATAAAAGGCGTCCGGATCGTCCTCGACGCTGAGAAGACAGTAGACTGTCCTAAACTCCACGCTTGGTACCTGAATACTGAAAAACTTCCTCATGAAGAAATTGTACCCATTCTCCTGGTTGCAGGGGAAAAAGTGTATTCCTGGAAACTTGTGGACTTAGAAGTTCCGGCTCGGAAGAAAAAGCGAATTCAATGCTGCAAAAATTGCAATGAAATGTTCGTTCAGCATGATAATGAGCTGCTGTGCGGCGGATGCACAGAATAAATCTTGAGAGGTAAGCAAAATGCAAGATGAGATGCGATTGTCTGTCTTTGCCGAAAAAAAAGACAGGCAGCTGGTTTATTCACCTGAAAAATGCATTGGCTGCGGAACCTGCGTACAGACATGCCCTAAAGGTAACCTGGCAGTGGGAGCCGTAGGAGCTATAACAAGAGGGTTCCTTGAAGCTGATTTTCTGGAAATGAAAGAGAGTAAAGAGTGTATTGTCTGTGGGATTTGTGCGAAAGTTTGTCCCACTGGTGCTCTTGAGTTAAAGCAGGAAGGAAAATCCCTTAATGATAATTCTTATCTTTTCAAGGCGATGAAACCAACTACAGTGAACGAAAATTGTGTTCATTGTGGGCTTTGTGAGGATATATGCCCCAGATGCTGCATTGAGGTAACAAGGGAAATTTCAGCGGATGGAAGTCTGAAGCTGGTCGGAAAGACAAATATTGATTCGGAGTGCTGTATCCACTGTGGCTGGTGTGCTGCAGTCTGTCCTGTGAATGCTATTTCCGTAGAAAAACCCTTTGAAGGACGTTGGACTCGGGAAGAAGATGTTTGTCAGACCTGCCACACCTGTGTGGAAGTCTGTCCTGCAAATGCTCTTTTCAATAAAAAGGCTAAACCTGGAGAAAGAGTTGAAAAGATCACTCAGCGCCCTGATGCGTGCATTTACTGCGGTGCCTGTGCTGTTTCCTGTCCTGTAAATGCTATTGATGTCAGAAAAACCGCAATTCTGCCGGATGTGGAGAAAAAAGGCATTCTTGAGAAAAAGATTCTCGAAGCCCCTGTTCCTGAAGCTCTGCTCCGAACATGCCTGGAAACAGATGAAGCCGCATGTCTGGGCTGTGGAAATTGTGTAATTGTTTGTCCTGTAAATGCTCTTAATAACCGCGAACTTGCCGCAGGGTACCTGAACGATATGGACGAAAAAGCCCTCCTTGAGGTTAAGAACGGTAAAATTTCTGTCGTAGACCAGGACTGCTGCGGAGCAGATGGAGCTTGCGCCCTTATCTGCCCTGTTAATGCGATTTGGCTTGTGAAGAGAGAGGTGAAATAAATGGCAGGAACAATTGCAATCAAGAACGGATACGTCTTTGATCCCCTCAATGAAATAAAAGGGGAAATTATGGATATCTTCATCAGGGACGGAAAAGTTGTAAAAGAGCTTTCTGCGGCTGAACTTAAAGACTCAAAGGTAATTGATGCCTCTGGCATGACTGTCATGCCTGGTGGCGTTGACTCTCACTCTCACGTTGCCGGTGCAAAAGTAAACGCCGGCAGGATGATGCGCCCTGAAGACCACTATAAATCTACCACTCAGAAGACTTCACTCACTCACTCCGGTTCAGGTTACACTGTCCCCTCGGTTTACAAACAGGGCTACGATTATGCAGCAATGGGTTACACAACGGTATTTGAAGCTGCAGTTCCTCCACTTGAAGCTCGCCACACCCACGAAGAGATGCGTGCAACTCCGCTTCTTGATATGGGCGGGTATCTGGTGCTTGGAAACAACTTCTTTTTAATGCGCTACCTCAGGGACGGAGACATGGAAAAGGCTACTGCTTATGTGGCCTGGATGATGAAAACTCACAAGACATACGGGATAAAGTGTGTCAACCCTGCAGGAGTCGAAAACTGGAGCTGGGGTAAAAATATAAGCTCTCTTGATGAGGCTAATATCCATTTCGAAATTACTCCGAGAGAAGTCATTAAAGGACTTACCGAAATCAATGAACGGCTTGGAATGCCAATGCCTGTTCACCTGCACGCAAACAACCTGGGTCATCCTGGGTGCTATACGATTACCAAAGATTCTCTCAAAATCCCTGATGGGGTAAAGACAAAACAGAACATGGATGTGGAATGGGCGGAAACCAAAATGGACCCTTCAAGGGACCGTTCCGTATACCTCACTCACATGATGTTCAACAGTTTTGCAGGTACCACCTGGGCAGACTGCGAATCCGGTGTTAAGGATATTACAGACTACATAAACAACAAAGATCATGTGGTAATCGACAGTGGATGTACTCCCTTCGGGGAAGCGACAGTCATGACCGGAGACGGACCTGCCATCCACGACATTTATGTCCTTACAGGAAACAAATGGTCGAACACTGATGTTGAAATGGAATGTGGCTCAGGTGTCATTCCATTTACCTACCTCAAGTCCAATCCTGTTCACAGCTTGCAATGGGCAATGGGTCTTGAATGTCTCCTGCTTATCAATGACCCCTGGAAGACAATCATGACTACGGACAGCCCCAACGGCGGACCTTTTACTAAATACCCTGAGGTTATGACCTGGATTATGTCCGAAGCTTTCAGAAAGCAGACCTTCAGTGAGTGCCACAAATGGGCAAATGACAGGAGTGCACTCGGAGGAGTAAATAGAGAACTTTCCCTCTATGATCTTGCGATCCTTACCAGAGCCAACCCTGCTAAGACCATTGGAATGGTGCACAGAAAAGGTTCCCTTGGGGTGGGCGCTGATGGAGATGTTACCGTCTACAACATAAATCCACAGCAGCTTGACGCAAACAACTATGAGGCTCTACTCCGCACTTTCAGGAAGGCAGAGTATACTGTAAAGGATGGAGAAATTGTGGCTGTTCAAGGAGAGGTTGTCTCCTTGCCTGAGAAGCGGACTTATTATTCCGAAGTTCACGTAGAAAATGAGCGGGAAAAGGAAATGTTGGCCGATGTAAAGAATTGGTTCAGGTACTACACCCTGGGCTTTGCCAACTATCCAACTCCAGAGAAGTATCTGGAAAATCCGACTCCCATACAGGTTAACGGTGAGAGGTGAGGTCATGACAGAGGGAGTTCTTATTGATAAAAACAAAGTCGAAAGCGCTGGAGAAATGGGAGAAGTAGTTCTTATTCCTAAAAAAGAGATTGACATTAAACTGGAAGCAGATGTTATAACTCCTGACTTCTTTGCAGGCAAAACTGCTGCAGAAATAGGAAACCTATCTGTCTGGCAGGGGCCAAGTACCTATCCGCTTTCTGATTTTTTTGAAGTGATAGGAAACGGAGGCAGTTCTGCAGCCGAGACACTGATCCGCATAAAAGGCGATGCAATGAGGATCAAAAGGATCGGAGAAGGCATGAATGCAGGAAAAATTGAAATTGAGGGATCTGCAGGCATGCATGTAGGGACAGGAATGAAAGGAGGAGAAATCCTCGTTTATGGAAATGTGGATTCCTGGGCTGGCATGGAAATGACAGGAGGTCTCCTGCACATAAAAGGCAATGCCGGAGACCATGTGGGCTGTGCTTACAGAGGTAAGTGGCACGGCATGAAAGGTGGTCGCATCGTTATCGAAGGCTCTGCACGGCACCAGCTCGGAGGCGGCATGGACGGCGGTGAAATTCTGGTAGAAGGCAACGTTGAAGGTTTCTGTGGAATTCGCCAGAACGGTGGGCTTATCGTTGTAAAAGGCAGAGCTCTTCGTGGAGTGGGCGCTGAAATGGCAGGCGGAACCATAGTTATCGGAGGAAAAATTGAGCGTTTCTCTCCTGGTTTCGAATATGTCTCCATGGAAAACAGTGTCAAGGCTGGGGAAGTTGAGTTAATAGGCGAATTCAAGAAGTTCACAGGGGACTATGCAATCAGCAAGCGGGCAAAAGGAGCTCTCTATGTGGCTGCAGATTCAAACCCGGAGCTCTGAGGTGAGAGGTATGGAAGTATTACTCATTACCGGAAGTACAATTGATGAAGGAAGGCTTGCGAAAGGCGGAGACAAGTTTACGGATGACTACACTATGGAATGTGCATGCTGCTGGATTTCTCCTGCTGATTTTGTGATACTCTGTTCCCCTGAGAAGGTAAAAGTAACAAGCGGAAACGGAAAACATTCAATTGCTGTTTATACAAAGTGTACCGATTCTGTCCGGCCAGGACAGGTGTTCATGCCAAGGGCTATCTGGTCGAATGTTGTCATCGATCCCGATACACTTTCTACGGGTTCTCCACTCTATAAGGGCATCCCGGTAACGATTGAGCCCACTGAAGAAGGAGTTCTTAGTGCCGAAGATGTAGTGTTGAAAGTTTATGTCGGAGGGCAGTAAGTATGATTTACAAAAACATAGTCTGTCCTGTCTGCGGAGCAGCCTGCGATGACATTCAGGTTGAATTCGGGGACGGAAAGATTGAAGCTAAAAATGCATGTAAAATGGGAAACGCCAAATTTCAGGAAGTTGTAAGTTCCCACAGGCTCAGGCAGCCTCTTATGAAAGATGAGGGAAAGCTGACACCTGCAGTCTGGGACGAAGCTCTTGAGAAAGCTGCTGATATCCTTGTTTCGGCAAAACGCCCTCTGCTTTTTATGGGCAGTGAAACCTCCTGTGAAGCGCATGAAGTAGGGCTCAAGATAGGAGAATACCTTGGTGCGCTTGTTGACTCGAATGCTACTATCTGCCACGGGCCTACAGCAATGGGAATTCAGGAGTCAGGAAAAGTCGGTGCAACCGAGGGTCAGAAGAAAAACAGGGGAGACCTCATAGTTTACTGGGGTACAAACCCTCTTGAATCCATGCCCAGGCAGATGTCCAGATACGGAGTTTTCCCAAGAGGCTACTGGACCAAAAGAGGACGTTTTGACAGGACAATAATTACCGTGGACCCGAGAAAAACTCCAACAACCGAAGCTTCCGACATGCACGTGCAGCTCAAACCCAATTCCGATTATGAACTGATAAGTGCCCTTCTTACCCTGCTCCATGGAAAAACTCCTCATCCCTCAGTAGAAGAGATAACAGGAGTCCCTATCTCTGTGATGGAAGAAATGCTCGACATGATGAAGAACTGTAACTTCGGAGCTATTTCAGTAGGTCTTGGCCTTTCTTCATCTGTTGGGAAGCACAGGAACGCCGAAATTGCCATGAACCTCGTAAAGGAACTGAACAATTATTCCAAGTTTACCCTTGGAGCTCTTCGAGGCCACTGTAACGTTGCAGGCTTTAACCAGGTCGCTTCCTACATGTATGGCTATCCCTTCGGGCTTGACTTTATGCGCGGACACCCGCGTTACAACCCTGGAGAATTCACAACCGTGGACGTGCTCCGAGAAAAGGACGTGGATGCAGCCTTTGTGATGTGTGCTGACCTTGTCTGCCATATCCCCGCAGACTGTGCGGCTTACCTTGCAAACATTCCCATGGTCTGCCTGGACATTGCTCCCTGTCCGACCACGGCTGCCTCAGATGTCGTACTTCCTGGAGTTATTGACGCCATGGAATGTGACGGAACCTTCTACAGGCTCGATGACGTGGCAGTACACTTCGAACCTTTCACTACCTCGCCCTTCGAATTTACAAAGAGCAACGAAGACACCCTGAAGCAGCTTTTTGAGAAGATTAAAGCAAGAAAATAAATTGAATCTGTTTTCACGATTCTAATTGAAGAATAGTACAAAACAAACAGATGATGTGAGAGTGATTAAGCTCTCACTTTTTTTATCTTTTCAGCTTTCTGTGGACTCGATTCCAAGATCTCTAGTGACGAATGTAGAATTAAAAATCACTGGATTTTGAAAAATTCCCTCAAGTTTTTCACAGATATTCTTTTTCGCCTTTCAACTACTTCCTCTTTTAGCACTTTAGCTATATTTTTCTGTCAATGTCCTGTAATTATCATAACTGCGACCGTAGTTGAAGTTTAAGTAATTATTTAATATGTGTGTGTACATATATTACTTGCTAGAACTGGCTGAACCGCCAGTTAACAAAGCATTGAAAAAGGAGTATGGGAAAAATGTCACAGGAAAATAAAAACGATAAGTTTTATTACGTTATCATTGCGCTGTCAATTGTTCTGGTGCTGATGTCAGCAACGGTATACGCCATTTCACAGAGTGGATCCGAAAAGGATATGGAAAATACTATTTCCATGAGTGGGTATGCTGAACAGAAAGTTGTCCCCGACACTGCAACATTAAACATAGGTGTTGTAGTTCAGTCTGAAACTGCAAAGGAAGCATCCGATGAAAATGCAGCCCTTATGAGCGCTGTAATAGCAGAAATCAAAGCCCTGGGATTGCAGGAAAAGGAAATAAAGACATCCTATGTTTCCGTGTCTCCAGTATACAACTATGCGAATGATACACAAACAATCACAGGTTACTCCGCATCCAACAGCGTGCAGATCACAACCACAAAGCTCGAAAACCTGAGTGAGATCATTGACAGGTCCACAGCCGCCGGAGCTAATGAGATTGGCAGCATTTCCTTCTCAGTATCCGATGACAGGCAAAAGCAGCTTAGAGAAGAACTGATGAATGAAGCAGTAGCTGATGCCTCATCAAAAGCCGATGCGCTTGCTAAGAGCCTGGATGTTAAGATAACTGGCGTGCAGACCTCATCTGTAAGTGAAAACAGTGGTCCTAGAGTATATTACGATATGGCAATGGAAGAAAAGGCTGCAGGAGCAGTTTCCACCCCTATTCAGCCGGGCGAATCTACCGTTTCAATGTCAGTACAGGTCACGTACTACATTGAGTAAGAAATCTGGATTAAGTAATTTGAACACTGAGATAACAAATGATCAGGGATTGCAGATGATAAATGTTATCTGCAATCTCTCAGGTCAATGTGTCTTCTATGCATCATTCATTGGCTGGTGCCGATGGTCTTCTCGTTTTACGTTGCAAGGAAATTTCTTTTACTATTAACAAGTTTTCTTATGAGTGGTTTTGTATAAGGTTTTCGCGATTGAATATTTTTTGCTCTCCAGGGTAACACTATAATATGGAATTAGCTCAGGAGAAAAGCCCATTCTTTGTATTCGGATGGCACTAATTCTCTTACTTCAATTTCATCCATTTTAAGCCCCGTGCAAATAGACATTCTGATCTATGATGAATAACTCAGTTCCAAAATTTCCCGTCAACAAAAAATGAAATGAATTCTTACGTTCATCTGCCAAAAGCAGGTTTGATTCGGTAGCCATCCGAACAGCTGTTTAACTTCGAAACATTATTGCATGATATTTGTATTCATAATACATTGATTGCACACAAATCATTTCAAAACCGTTTTTATTTGCGATTTTTTTAATTATATTAGGATTATGGGAATATCCCAGAATATTTCTTGGCTTATTTTTCAAGCTTGCTGATATTGTATTTTTAACCCCGCAAACTGCCTTACACATTAATTTCCAGCATCTTTTATCCTCTGTGAACAATCCTATCCTCCACAATGGGTATAATCGAGGGTCCAGCAAGTCAAATAATACTATTTTACCCCCTTTATTAAGATAGTTTGATGCATTCGAAATAAATTCATCAATTTCCTGATATGTCAGGTACTGAAATACTCCAGCTGCAGTTATGCGGTCAAAAGAAGAATCAAGCTTGTTCCAGACAGTATTATGGTCGGCCAGAATTAAAGTTATATTTTCACATTTTCGTTTTTTTATTTTTCTGCTCGCTTCATCAAGCATTGATGGGGAAAAATCAACTCCTGTAGATTGTTCGTATTCTGACGCATAGTAAACCAGGAGTTCTCCTGCACCACACCCAAAGTCAAGAAGTGTTTTGCCGCCGTCCAGATGGAACAGTTTTTCCCTTGCCTCCATAGCAAGGAATTCCTCAGTTGAAAATCTGTGCCCACCACTTCTCTTATCTGCAAAAAATTCTTCCCAGGCATTTTTTGGTTTCGATATATTTTTTTCACACCCCACCGTTTCATACCCCACCTATATTTTTTGTTGATTCCCCAAAATCTTATTTTGTTCGAGATGACCCCAATTCAATCCATATATCATATACACTCATATTTTTAGTTGTGATCTAAAATAGTCAGTAAATTCAAAAAAGTATGAGTCGGTTTTATTCGTATCCAGATATATAATTGTCGATAGCTTCTCAGCTTCTCTAAATTAGCGTTTAATTTTCACAATTCACGATTTTTTTTGTTGAGTTCAGGAGTAGCCATCAAGGAAATTTAATTATGGTAGAAGTGTTCCAGCGAATGCAAGTGATTTGATTCTTCTCCCCAAAATTTTAACTGAGCTAATTCCAAAAATCGAAACTGCCTCTCTAAATCCAAATTCAAAACAAGTCAACTGAGTTTCTGACATTAAGAACAGTTCTGAAATTCGTAAATTAGAGAATAAAATTAGTTTTGAAACGAGCTCAGAAAAAAATTTTAAATTACTCGAGCCATCACTAAACCACAAAATTAATCTCTATATTCTGTTTTTTCTTTTGGTTAACCTTAAATTCGATGCCCTTCTGAGAAACTGCTTAAGCTCTGTATATTATTGTGTGGTATTTGTATTCATAGTACATTGATTGTACACTGACCATTTCAAAACCGTGCTTCTTTACAATTTTTTCAATCTTGTATGGATTGTGGGAATACCCAAGAATATCTTTTGGACGGTTTTTCAAGCTTGCAGATATAATAGTCTTAAACTCATAACCTGCTTTGCGTAAAATTTTCCCGAATCCGGCATCTTCAGAAAATAAGCCGAATTTCCATAGAGGATATAAGCGGGAGTCCGGGATATCAAATAATACAATTTTTCCCTTTTTATTAAGATATTTTGATGCGTTTGAGATAAATTCATCAATTTCCTGAGATGTTAGATATTGAAATACGCCTGCTGCAGTTATTCGATCAAAGGAAGAATCAAGTTTATCCCAGACAGTTTTGTCATTTGCCAAAGTTAGAGTAATATTTTCATACTTTTTTTGCCTGATTCTTTTACCTGCCTCTTCAAGCATGGATGGAGAAAAATCCACACCTACAAGCCTTTCGTATTCTGGTGCGTAGTAAACAAGGAGTTCACCGGCACCGCACCCAAAGTCGAGAAGTGTTTTTCCCCCATCCAGATGAAACAATTTTTCCCTTGCTTCCATAGCCAGGAATTCCTCAGTTGAATATCTATGCCCTCCATCTCTCCTCTCTGAAAAAAATTCTTCCCAGACATTTTTTGGTTTAGACATGTGTTTTATCCCCCCAACGTATATTTATGCCTCTAACTAGTTATTATCCAGATCTCATCAGGTAATCAGGACCAGAAACAGATCAATTTTATTCTTCTCTTTCAGAGTTACCCATAGTAAGAGTAGGTTAATTTGACATTTCTCCCCATACTATACATAGAGAGGTATAGATTTATAATTAAGGCCATTTTGACAGTTTTTGAGTTTTGATAAAAGATGGCAGCGATAAAGTTTAAGTTCAACTGATTTCTAGAAGTTGCCGTATATATTAAAAGAAATGAAAGAAGAAAATAGGCGGAAGAAAAAAACCACGGGAAAAGAAAAGCAACAGTGAAGACCTCCCAATTAGAGTTGAGCCACCGATTAGGGCTTTAATTTATTTGTTTCCTATTTCATTTCTTTTTTCTAAATGCCACTTTCTTCCCGCAGTATTGATGGAGTTTTTTCGTACCCCCGGCTTCGCTGATGATTGTGAGCATTGTAAGGGGGTCAAGAATTCGAGTACCCATTACAGCAGTAAGCCCTCGTTCAAAGAAAGGTTTCGGGTAGAGAGGAGCGCTTGGGCCGAGCAGGATCACTTCTCTTGCTCCTCTGCGGAGGGAAAAAAGTTCATCGAATGTTCGATTAGCTAAGGTGCTTGCGCTGAGAATAATTACATCAGAATAGGGAAGAATATCTCTGGCTTTTTCGGAGGGTAGAATTTTGGGATATGCAGCTTCTATTTCACGTTTTTCAAGAACTGTAAGTTTATTGGTAATTTTGAGGATTTTCGGGACAAGAGAACCGAAGTAGCCGACCATTGCAACGCTGTCTTCAGGTTTTATAAAATCAAGGATGTCCATGTCTGAGGCTGGAAAGTTTTCAGGATTGAGGTCTTCAAGCATGTGAGAAAGAGCATTTGCAGTTGCAATTCCAACTGCTGCCTCAAGGGGATTTTGTGAAAAGGTTAACTCAAGCAGCTTATTGGCAGCTTTGCCTTTTAGAATTTCTGAAAAACCAGGAGCAGGACACCCGGAAAATTCATAGATCGGGGTACAGGCCACATCACCATAATTTTCGGAAAGCATAACCCCTGTATATGCCAGTCCTATCCTGACATCTTTTACTTCTATCCGTTCAAGGAGAGGACCAAAATCGTGCTTGAGTTCCTGCACAATAACTGATAAAATTCCTTTTTCGTTTCCTTCTTCCTGACTCTTGTTTTTGGAATCCCTTTCTTTTTCGCTGTTTTCAATTTCTGGCATTCAGCCACCTTTTTTTGCTATATAGAATTAAATTATATGTCTAATTGAGAGATCTAACTCAGAGATCTAAATGATATGTTCCAACATACATAACGGTTAATAAAGATTTTTGTAAAAACTAGACTTCAAAAAAATGTAAATTAGTTTTCTGGAAGGTTAGAACTACTTCCAGATCTTATATTTCGGGAAAAATGAATTCAAGGTATTTAATTAGATCTCAAGCAATCTATATTTATATTTATCCAGTTCTTCCGTACCTTTTTCTCGGGACATGCCGCTAACTTCGTAGATAATATAGGAAGGCAACACTTTCAATCCCATGTACTCAAAGACACAGTGAGTTATGGATTCCAGGTGTTTATTAAGGTCTCCATGCGCACCTCCTTCGGAATACATTTCTTTTGAAGCTCCTGTTGTGGTAACAAGCATTGTAGACTTGCCTTTAAAAAGTCCGGTGTCGTAGGCGCTGTTAGTAACAGGATTAAACCCGAATCCTGGAGCCAGAACCCGGTCTATCCATCCTTTCATAATTGCTGGCATGGCTGTGAAGTAAATTGGAAACTGAAAAATTAATAGGTCAGCCCACTTCACTTTTTCCATCTCTTCTTTGATATCCGGAGCAAATGCCCCTGTCTTTGAAGCCTTGATAGCCTCGAAAAAAGGATTAAATATTTCTGGATTTTTCCTTTCGGGAAAGTCCGAGGCTTTCAGGACAGGAGCAAAATTCATTGCATACAAGTCAGAGAGTTTTATTTCGTGTCCTTTTTCCTGCAGGGCAGATAGTGCTGTGTCTTTCAAAGCACCGTTAAAAGACTTCATCTCCGGGTGTGCGTAAATGTAAAGTACCTTCATAATATTCCCCCAAATTATATCTATGAGATTTATTTCCCTGAATAAAAAAGTAAGGTCACCTTTTTTTGAGGTGAGAAGTACATAGTGTCGCGTCAACATCAAAGTGTCGTATGAAATCGATTGTAACTATTAAGAATTTTTAAACTCTTGAGGATTGACGCGCCATTAGATGAGTTAAACATAATCATTGAATTTTTACCTACTGAGTTTATCGTTAGAATGCATTAGACCAAAATCATGAATTAACTATTATAGCCAAATCACGATTTTATTTTCTTCAAAAGCCATGCCATATTCTGGCCCAGAGTTTGCATTGTCCGAATACCCTCTTCGTCTTTTTCAACTTCACCTTCCTCACGACCCATTCCCATGTTCCAGTAGCTGGAACCGGGAATTATCATCTGGGAAATGGTAAAGAAATGGTTGATAGAATCAAAAACATGAATAGATCCGGCTCTTCTTACTGCAACAACGGCTGCTCCTACTTTGTACCTGAACATTTCACTGTTTGCTTTGGCAACAAAACCAGCTCTGTCGATAAGGGCTTTAAGCTCGGGAGTAAGGTCTGCAAAATAAGTAGGAGAGGCAAGAATTATACCATCAGCTTCAAGCATCTTTTCAATGCAGTCGTTTACAATGTCCTTATCTATAACACATTTCCGGTCTTTGTTTTCAAAACATTTCCCACATGCAGTGCATCCGTGGATGCTTTTTCCTCCCACATGCATGGTTTCTGTTTCAATTCCTTCCTTTTCAAGTTCAGAAAGGACATATCGGATAAGGGTAGCTGTGTTTCCTTCCCTTCTCGGGCTTCCGTTAAATGCAACAACTTTCATTTCTAGTTTCCTCCAGAAAAATATTTTTCTCCTTTTTAATCCAACCTTTCACTTTATTCAGTCCCGTTCAAATTTTTCCCTATTTTCCAGGCGGCTCCGGCATAGTCCCCTACAGTCCAGTAGCTGTTGTCAGGCATGGTGAGGAGCAGAGGCTCCATCTTCTTGATATCTGGTTTTCCCTGAGTGATATATTGCTCTTCGGAATAAGCGGCAACGATTTCCCCCACAAAAAAGTAATTTGTTGGAAATTCCAGGGTTTCAACCAACCTGCACTCAAGGTTCAGAGCACACTCTTTAATCATAGGAGCTGTTTTCAGCTCCCCGTAAAATACTTCAAACAGATCTGATTTGTCAACCTTTTCTCCTGAGACAAGACCGCAATAGTCGGTTTCTCTAATCATCTCAGCACCGGGAAAATTGATACTGAAGCTCTTGTTTTCCTTAATACCTTCTGGCGTATAATGGGATTTATGGACCCCAACTCCAATCATCGGAGGATTTGCATTCACACGGCTTACCCAACCAAGAGCCATAAAATTAGCTTTTCCTTTAATGTTAGTCCCAAGAAGGGTTACTGGCATAGGATAAACAAATACGTTGTTGCTGATCTTGATCTTCTCTACCATGATCATTTTCCCCCAAACTATTATTAAGAGTCCTTTTGTAGGGTTAAGAGTCCTTTTAATGATTTCGATTTAAATGTTTTATTTTGCAATTGTCACCTCAAACAGCAGAAAATCATGATTCTGCAGGGTTTGAGCCTTATTTTCTCTTCTGATTGTACATGTTGTGGTAAACTTTATCTTCCACGTATCTGTCCTGAGGACCCGGACTCTGGGCAGGATAACCTATAGGCACGAAAGCCAGAGGAATTACGTGTTCAGGCAGTGAAAAAGCTTTCCGAAAACCTTCTACGCGGTCCTTCAAAGGATAAACTCCTGTCCAGACTGCCCCAAGCCCGCAAGCATGAGCTGCAAGCAGAAGATTTTGAGTAGCAGCCGAACAGTCCTGCACCCAGAAGCCGGGAACCTTTTCCTGAGTCGTGTCTCCACAGATAAGGATTCCAAGAGGAGCTTCCCTGCACATACTTGCGTAAGGGCTGAATGTCGGAATTTCTTCGAGGATCTTCCGGTCATCGATAATAATAAAGACCCACGGCTGGGAATTAACTGCCGAGGGCGCACTCATAGCCGCCCTTAACAGTTCAGTAACAAGTTCCCTCGGAACTGGCCTTTCCGTATATTTTCGAATACTTCTTCGAGTGTGAATTGCTTCAAGAGTATCCATACTAATCATCATCCCCCTTTTCAAACAGAAATAGATGTGGAAGCCCTTATGTATATGGACTTCCTGTCTTTACTGAGTCTTTTCTTTATTTTTCCCATTATTTGAGCAAATTAAAACCTGTATCCTTTGCTTTTGCCATAATTTCTGCATTATCCTTGACTTCTCCGGGCGCCTGATATCCGGCTGCAACAAGGGTATCTTTTACGTCCATGCCCAGGAAGTGGGAAATTTCGCCTCCAAATTCTTCGTAGACCCCTTTATAAAATGCAGGATCAGGCACTCCCTGTGCCCCCACAATCACAGCTTTCTTTCCGGCTGGAAGCCGGGGAGAATGATCAGGATTTACCAGGGAATAACAGCGGTCCAGGAACAGCCTCATCTGGCCTGTGAACTGAGCAAAATAGATTGGAGAGCCGAATACCACCCCATCAGCTGCTGCCAGTTCATCGAAGAGATCTGCAAGGTCATCTTCAAGCTTGCATTTCTCATGAACTTTACAGTAATTACAGGCCTGACAGCCTCTGTAGTTCATCTCATTGAGGATGAAGTTTCTGGTTTCAGCTCCAGCTTCAGCTGCCCCTTCAAGGACCTGCTGGACTACAGCATTTGTGTTTCCGTTTTTGCGGGGACTTCCTACAATACCTATCACTTTCATTCTACTCACACCTCTCATTCTTTAAACTGAATTTATCATGTATTTGTCTTTTGAACTTACAGCTGAGTTTTCTTTCTTAAGCAATCTATGCTTATTGATATCTAATTTACAGCAACTATACTTATATACTATACACACAATCCGGATACTAACTAACAAAATGGATACTATGAGAGCCTATGGAAAGTGAGAGAAAAAATTCCCGGCACTACCATTGCCCTGTGGAAGCTACTCTTGAGGTAATCGGAGGTAAATGGAAGCCTATTATTCTCTGGCAATTGAGAACAGGGAAACTGCGTTTTTCAAGCCTCCAGCAGAGCATGCAGGGTATTTCTCCCAAAATGCTTACAAAACAGCTTCGTGAGCTTGAAGAAGATGGCCTTATTCTGAGGGAAATTTATCCTGAGATCCCTCCTAAAGTTGAGTATTCTCTAACAGAGTTCGGAAAAACAGTTCTTCCGGTGCTTGATGCGCTTTGTGAATGGGGAAATGAGTACCTTGGAAGAGAATGCGTGCTGGGGAAATAGTGATTGTTCTCAATCTACTCTCAATTGACAACATTATATTTTCGTATTTTTGGAATTTTCCGGTCAATTACAAAAGGACCAAATATAGACATACCCACTCAACAAGTAAAAATAAATCCTGTATCCTGTATGTTGATGTGAGCGTTGGGTAGTGTTTTTACTTGATTCCGGAACATTAACAAATTAGAATCTATTTGGCAATGCTCTCAGAAACAGTTAAAAATTTTAAATGTTTATTATTAGTTATCAAAAGATCGATTAACAAGAGACTTGATTAAAGAGATTAGATTTAAGAGATTCGAAAACCCTCAGAAACTTGCGGAAATAAGAGAGATGCCAGGACTAAACATATGACGCAGAAAAATGCATACATGCGGTATTTCACAAAACAAAGCTGTTACCCGAATCAGGCAGAAGCTATGGAGAAGATTAACTCTGCTCTCCTACAAGAAAAAATCGTGCTCTTTGAGGGGGCGTGCGGGACAGGTAAAACTCTGAGTGCTCTTGCTCCTGCTTTGAGTGTGGGGAGGAAGCTGGATAAAATCGTAATCATAGTTACTAATGTCCACCAGCAGATGGTCCAGTTCATAAAAGAGGCAGGAGAGATTTCCCGAAGCAACAGTATAAAAACAGTTGTTCTCAAAGGCAAGACTTCAATGTGTCCTGAAAATCTCGATTACGAGGAATGCAAGCTAAAAGGGGAGAATACTTATGACCTTCTTGAGTTTGAAAGAGAAGGTGCTTCAAAGGAAAAAGAGCTTAAGGATGCTTATGAGAAATACAAAAAGACAAAGGACCCAGCTCTCTACGCTTTGAGGAATGAACTTGAAAAAGAGGTTGAAGAAGCCCGAAAAAAGGCACAGTCTTTGAGAAACCATTCCTGTCCAAAACTTTATGAGGTCCTGAAGTTTGAGGGGACTGAATTTTCTTCATGGTTATTTTCAGATGTAAGAAGTCCGGAAGAAGTAATGGAATACGCAGAAGACCGGGACATGTGCGGGTATGAGCTGCTCAAAAAAGAACTCAAAAATGCCGAACTTCTGATCTGTAATTTCCACCATGTGCTCAGTGCCGATATTTTCATGACTCTGCTTAAATGGCTTGAAAAGGGTCCCGAAGATGTTATCCTCATATTTGACGAGGCACATAATATTGAATCGGCTGCCCGTTCTCATTCTTCCATAATGCTTTCGGAACTGACCATTGAAAAAGCTCTTTCGGAGATAGGAGAAGTTCCTGATTCCGAAAACGCTTCTGGTTTCGGGATAGGGACTGGTTTGGGGAATGGAATTCCTCTCGATCAGGACTATACATCCCGGCTCTATGCAAAAAGACTTTTCTCCTGCCTCCTGACCGCCCTCAGAGAAACATACGATTCTAAATTGAAGTTCGGAGATAGAAACAGGCTTGGAAAAAACTGGCAGGATATTCAGATCAGTGATCCTTATGAACGCCTTGATATTCTGAAAGCTCGTTTTTTACGGGATGCTAAAAAAGAAGGATTTGCAGATGAAGAGCAGGTACTGAACCAGCTAAGGGAAATAGGAGAGTTTGGAGGCAGGCTGGAGGAAATTTATGCTGAAAATTACAAAAAAGGGCTTCTTTCCGTTCCCAAACGTTCCCAGATCAGGTATGTTGCCGATTTTCTGTCTTCCTATCTGGTGCTTTCGGACAGGCAGAACTATTATCCGATTCTCAACATCCGCAGAGACTTCAAAAGTGATAGAGTAGCAGGCAGGATTGAGCTTTTTACATGCATCCCTAAAAACGTGACTCAGCCTTTACTTGACGCCGTTTATTCTGCAGTGCTCATGTCAGCCACACTTCGCCCCTTTGAGATGATCAAATCTACACTTGGACTCTCACGGGAAGTGGAAGAAATAGTCTATGCAACGACATTTCCTCAGGAGAGAAGGCTTACTCTTACGGTCTCGATTCCTCCCCTTTTCTCAAAAAATAGAGATAGTCACGAGACCCTTGAAACTTTGAAAGAAGCACTCCTTGCAGCCACTGTGGCATCGCCTGGAAATGTAATTATTTACTTCCAGAGCTATGCGGAAGCCCTCCGCTATACCAGACTCCTTGAGCCTGAACTCTCTGTTCCAATCTTCCTTGACGAAGTAGGGGTTTCAGCCCAGGAAATCCGGGAGAGATTTTTCGAAATTGGAGAACAGGGAGGGAAAGCCGTACTTGTGACCTACCTCTGGGGAACATTGAGCGAAGGCGTTGATTTCCGGGACAAGCGAGGCAGAACAGTTATCGTTGTTGGAGTTGGTTATCCTGCCCTTAATGACAGAATAAAGGCTGTTGAGTCTGCATATGATACGGTTTTCGGGTGTGGAGAAGGCTGGGAGTACGCAGTTCAGGTGCCGACAATCAGAAAAGTCAGGCAGGCAATGGGAAGAGTAGTCCGGTCTCCAGGGGACTATGGAGTAAGGATTCTCCTTGATTCCCGCTATCAGGGTTCCCAGATGCGCAAACTCGGCAAATTCTCTGTCTTTGAATATTTCCCTCCCGAAGAAAGAAGAGAATTCATTGATACATCTCCCAGAGATGTTGGAAGCCTGGTGGAAGAATTTTTTGCAAATATTACGGATAATCCGGAAAAAAAGGAGCCGGAATCCCCGGCTTCAAGGCAGCTGGAATTTGGGAGCCTTGCTGAAAAGCTGTGAACGTTTTGAGCCTGATTTTTGAGCCTGATCCTACGTTTTAACCTTCACTGCTTTTAGAGATGAAATGCTTTAAACCTGACAGGATTTTGAAACTTAAAACTTAGAAGACTCCCTTTTAGATATTCCGGCTTTGTTAATTTTTAATTCAGCGTTTATTTTTTGGCTACTATGATATACCCGGGCACTTTTTTAGTGTTGATGCCCTTTGCATTCTTTACTGTTAAGCTCACAGTGTATTTTCCTGCCTTACTGTATGTGTGTGCAGGATTCCTGGATGTTGAGTACTTTCCATCTCCAAAACTCCACTTCCATGAAGTCGGACTGTTGGTGCTCTTATCAGTAAACTGAACCTTAAGAGGCGCTTTTCCGGACCTCGGAGACGCGGTGAAAGCAGCAATCGGAGCTTTAAGAGGCACTGTAACATTTATATAATTTCTTTTGATTTCAGTATCTCTTCCATATGCGTTGATTGCAGTATGTTTCACCGTATAAGTTCCGGCTTTTGCATAGGTATGCTCCGGGTTCTGCTCAGTTACCAGATCAGACCCGTCTCCGAAATTCCATTTCCATGCAGTTGGAGAGCCTGTGCTTGTGCTTGTGAATTTTACTTTCAGTGGAACTAGTCCAGAAACAGGGGATGCAGAAAAGTTTGCGACTGGCGGGATTTTTGCCGGTCCATTTTCTGGGAAAGTAAATAGATAGATATCCGCGTTTCCGTTACGCACGTCCTCCCATACTATCCTGTCCCTGTAGATAGCAGGTCCCCAATCATTTACTGCCAGCTGATCAAAGGATAACATATCAGACCCAACCGATCCATTGACAGTGATCCGGCTTTCCTTAGAACTGGAAAGGTTGTACATGTAAATATCACGTCTGCCACTGCGGTCATCAACCCACACTATCCTGTCCCCATAAATATCCGGAATCCCCTGATCAAAATCATTGGAGGTTATCTGAGTTTCTGTGGAAGTGGCTATATTATACATGTAGATATCCCAGTTTCCATTTCTATTGTCCTCCCACACTATCCGGTCTCCATAGATAGCAGGAAGCCTTTGTGTTGCGTTACTGATAGTTATCTGAGTTTCAGTGGAAGTGGAGAGATCGTACATATAGATATCCAGGTTGCCATCGGTCTGCCCGGTTTCATCCCATTTCTGATTACGGTCGTCCGTCCATACAATTCTGTCTCCGTAAATTGCAGGATGCTCCATAGAATGCCCATGTGTTAGGATCTCAGTTTCAGTTGAAGTGGAAATATTGTACATGTAAATACCGGATTTTCCATTTCGCGAGTCCTGCCACACAACCCTGTCCCTGTAGATAGCAGGATTCCCTGATAAGCTGCTGGTTATTTTTGTGCTGTTAAAAGTGGAGATATTGTGAATGTAGACTCCATCGAGCACCCAGTCCCCATAGATAGCAGGAGATTGCCTGTCTGAACTGTCATTGGTTATCCGGGTTTCCTTTGACGTGGAGAGGTCATACATGTAGATATCCTTCTCCCAGTAACTTCCATCGCGCTCATCTTCCCACACAATTCTGTTCTCATAGATTGCAGGGGAGTACTGCCTTGAACCGTTTGTGGTGATCCTGGTTTCAATTCCCACTTCCTTGTTGCTGTTGTCTACAGGTGATCCCGGGGTAGCGAGGGTAAACATATAAATGCCACTGTAACGATTCTCTGAAATCAGGCTGGGAACCCATACTATTCTATCCCCGTAGATGGCAGGAAAACTACCAGAACCCGGTTTGTATACTCCATCGGCAGTTATTTCGGTCTGGGAGGAAGTAGAAATATTGTACATGAAAATATGATTTTTAAAATCCCATAAATCTTGAGTCCACACTATTCTGTCCTCGTAGATATCAGGACTCCCAGCTCTTTCATATGCGATTAAATTTGACGTGGAAGTGGAGAGGTCATACATAATTACCATCTCGTTGTTTCCGACAAAGTCTTCCTGCTCCCATACAACGATATCTTTGTAAATTGAAGGGCTCCATATCCTCAATCCGGAAGAAAGCTGGGTTTCAGTAGAAGTGGATAGGTCATACACACAAACAAGGTTGTTTATAGCCAGATATGAATCTACGGGAAGGTCAGGATCATCGCTCTTCAATTCCTCTACCCACACTACTTTATCCCCATAGATAGCAGGTTCGCTTTGATTTGACTGATTTGTCGTGATCTGAGTTTCAGTGGAAGTGGAGAGGTCATAAATGTAGATATCCCAGTTTCCATTTCGATCATCCTGCCATACTATTTTGTTTCCATAGATAGAAGGGTCGCTCTGATTTGACCCATTTGTCGTGATCTGGGTTTCAATGGAAGTGGAGATATCATACATGTAGATATCCCAGTTTCCGCTGCGTAAATCCTGCCACACTATCCTGTTCCCATAGGCTGCAGGATTTAACTGCGGTGACTTGTCACTGGTAATTTGAGTTTCCCTGGAGGTCAGGAGGTCATACATGTAGATATCCCAGTTTCTATTGGGGTCCCTATAATCTAACTGTCCCTCTTCATTCCGGTCGTCTGCCCATACAATTGTGTCCCCGTAAATATCCAGATCTTTTTGAGATGCTTCACTGCTGAGAATACGGGTTCTCGTACCCTCCGCCGGAACTGCAACTGCATTCCCCAGGGATATCAGCAAAAAAACAAAAATTATTCCAAAAGAAATTGCCGTTCGCTTGTTTCTTTTCATTTTATTATACCCCTTGATTGAGTGGAATTTTACCTCTTCTGGTCTTGCTCTAAAATCCAGTTATTTCTGGAATTCGTATATCTAACTCTAAATTGGAGGAAGAATTTGTTATGAGGGTTAGTTTTTAATAGAGACCGAAGTTTTCACTCAGAGATCTCTTTAAAAGTGTATTACCTCAAAATTCAGTAATTTTCGCTTTAAGTTAAGCATCGATGAGGGAGCCCCGTTATTAAACTGACAGTAAAAAAGTCTCAGTAATCTAATTGGCTCACAAATCCGAATTAGAACAACAAGTGTTCATTAATTCTATAAAAGTATCTGCATAAAATAATATATAAATTTCTATTGAAAACGAACCTGATTTCCAAAAATGCTACCAGTGATAGCCACATTTCTTAGCCATTCAACTAATAGCAGCTTCTTCAACAGGATCTCCTGGAACATAATACAGAACCAGCTTCAATAAACTTAATATACTTACTACACCTATTTTTATAAGCATTTAATTATTTTATTTTACTGATATTTTGAAAGAGGTTTGAAAAAGAACTGAGGGGATTAATTTAAATAACTTCTGAATTAATTAAAAAAGTTAATAGATATAAGGAACCGAAATTCAAGTTACAGACTAAATATACAACAATCCATGTAGGATTCGGGGAGACTGTTATGGATAAAACCGAGAACGTCAGTCCAAGCCAAATTTATGATAAGAGCGTGGGGTTTCCTGCAGAAGTAAGATATCGTTACCGATCAGCAGATCCCAGGAGAATTTGGGAGTATTTCGGATTATTACTTTCCATGTTGTGGGATTCCTTTAATGGAAAATACCCGCTCCCAAAGAAAACGTCAATAGTGATGGTATTCGCTTTTCTATACCTGATAAGTCCAGTTGACATTGTTCTGGATATACTTCCCTTAATTGGATTTGCGGATGATATAGCTGTACTCTTTTTTGCAGCCAGCATTATTAAAGACGACGTAGATAATTACAGACTGTGGAAAGTGAATAACTAATGCGGGCTTTGTTTGCCTCTAACCTCAATTTTTGAGACAATGAATGGAGGTAAACAGAGTATCTTTTTATGCCAGGATTACTTTTGCTTCTTTTTTGATTCCATTAATAAGATACGGACTTATCGATTCTCCTGTAAGTAAATCTACCTTTAATCCGAGCAACTCTGAGAGTTCCCTCTCAATCCTTACAAGAGAATTTTTTATTAAATGTGAACGCAGGTTATCAGAAGAAAATAACTAAAAAACGTACATGATATTCTTCGAATAACATACCCAAAAAATGAAAGTACTTGAAAGCACTTTCATGCCAAATAAAAACCGTTTTTCGATGTTTTTAGAATCGAAAACTATGATCCATTCAGAAATATCAGATTTACTGCTGGAGTACAGGTAAAACAGGACTCCCAGATACATATTCCATGAATCCGTCTGCGGAATATGAAACATTTTTACCGTCTATTTCCCCATCTACCTTATAAGTCCCGATCATTTCCCAGATTATCCGATACTGAATTAGGATATTTCCGTTTACGTCCGTTACTGGATTTCCATTTGCGTCAATCATTGGTACTGCCACTGGAAGTGGAGTACAATGATCCTTTTCTGTCACGAATTTCATATTAAGATAATCACCAGAATCGGATGAAGCAAATATAGCCGTATTAAGAGGCAGAGGGAATGCGCCTTCAGGCAGAGAAGCCCCTGGGAAAGGTAGCCGGATGGGTTCGTTAACGTATGCAAAGTTTGAATGCTCAACTTGCATTTCGTTATCATTAAAAGTAGCAACTATCTTCCTATTTTTCCACAGGTTCAGGACTGACCTGAATGACTTGGTATATCCTGCATCAGTAGTATTCCCAAAATTTACCGAATATTTTCCAATGTCATTTCCATTCAAACTGTTTTTGGTCTCACTGGTCTGACCCCAGCCCCATCCAATATTGTCTCCCCAATTCCAGTATCCCCAGTTATGGTCATGATAACCTCGTGTATTTTTCAGGGTATATGTTTTCCCATCAACAGTTAGTTCTCCATTAACTTTCATCTTCGGGGAAGTTACTATCCAGTTAATAATTCCTCCGTAAAGGGGAGAAAAACCACTGGCGTTAAACTCAGGAGAAGGCTCAACTTCAGGTTTGAATAAAGCATCAAGAACCTTAGACCCATCATCAGATACAACATGCACGGAATATCCTTCAGGAGTCAATCTAACTGTGCTATCTCCTATCGTGACATCTGGCGTTTGAGAAGAATATTTCGCCATACCTATTGGATAAGCTCTATAATAGGTATTTGAGTTCCCATCATTGGTACGGTACCCAAGAAGAATTTCGGAGGCATTGATGGGTCCATTCACTTTAAATGTACAGAGGACCGAGAGATTTTGCTCTTCATCTATTATGTTGAAGTAATGCCATTCGTTATATAGAGGCATCTGACCTGGATCTGTGGGAGGATGAAAAACATCAACCTGTGAAAGTTCTCCAATCAAACTGCTGCTCTGGTCTGCAAGAGCAACTCCAGAAAATATCATCAGTAGAAAGAATGCAAAAATTACCGACTTCAATATATTTCTAGTTTTCATTGTTACACCCCTGAACAGGAATGAAACCTGTTCCAAATTAAGAAAGAGAAGTTGATTTCTGAAATTAACTTCTTAACTGTCATACATAGTGTAGATTATAAAAATGTATTCAAATCAATCTAAAAACAAAGAAATATCACAAACATTCAATTTACCTTTAGAGGATAGTTGAAGTTCATTGATGCAGAATGCAAACCCCCAGATAAATAAGAATACGGATGAGGTAAACCGTATCATTCTTTTTCATGTATAGATCATTTTTGCTTCTTTTTTGATTCCATCAATAAGATACGGACTTATCGATTCTTCTGTAAGTAAATCGACCTTTAACACGAGAAACTCTGAGAGTTCCCTCTCAATCCGCACGAGGGTTAACAGACCTTTAGTTTCGGAAAACTCCACAAGAATATCAAGATCACTTCCCGGCTTTTCTTCCCCTCTTGCATAAGAGCCAAAAACAGCTACCTTTGTTGCCCCTTCTTTTTCAAGGAAAGGAGAAATTTTTTCAAACAACTTTTTGTGCTGGGCAGCATTTTCAATGTCAGTATATTTCTTTTGTTGCAATTAAACATATCCTGCTTGAAAGAACAGCTAGTTAAGAAGAATAGAAAATCAAACATGAAGTATCCTTATTAACCTTTTTAAGACGGTAATTTTCCGCGCTGAAGCGCGGCTTTTCCAGAATACAGAGAAAAAAGATATTTTGCAGCTTAATGAGAAACTTTTTAAAATTATTCCTTTATTTATATTTTAGATAATCGAATTGATTTAAATCAAAATCGTGACAGTATAAATACCCACTTTTTGCGTTGTTCTTCAAGTCCTGCTTAAAAATATCTAAAGCCCGCCTTTTATCTACAGCTCCATCATATAGGCTTAAAGATAAATCGAGCATAAGTAAAATACCATGAGCTCCCTCTCCTTTATAATATTTCCTCAAACGTGTTCTCCCCTTATCGTGAATGCAACCCTGGAGCAAAAGGTTAGTAAGTTTGCTAAATTGGGACCTACTAACGGTAAAATAAACGTTTGCAGGAATCGGCTCAGATTTGTCTTTGTTTTCTGTTTCTGTTTTCTTATTTCTAGTTCGGATTCGCTTGATGATTTCTTCAATTATTTTGGGCATTGGTAATTAAAAATAGTAATATATTATGAGGAACTATAGTTCTGCATGAA
>CAZLNG010000003.1:0-31452 GCA_964560735.1 uncultured Methanosarcinales archaeon
TCTTGACAATAGAAGATACTAACGAGATCCCTATTGAAAAGCTCCAGAGCCTTGGCTGGAAGGTCCAGGGAATGAGCTCCCATTCTTCTGTCCTGAAGTCAGGGGCAGAAATGAGCCCTGAAACCGCGCTCAGGGCTGCCCTGAGACTTGGGAATTCCTCTCTTGTCCTGGGAGAAGTCAGAGGTTCGGAAGTAAAAGTGCTCTATGAAGCTATGCAGGTCGGAAAAACCGGAAATTCGGTTATAGGGACAATTCACGGTTCTTCTATTGAAAACGTATACGAGAGGATCGTACACACACTGGGGGTCCCTCCGACTTCATTTAAAGCAACGGACGCTGTGATTATTTGTTCAAGCGTCAGGCTCGAAGGCACTATGAAAAAGCTCAAACGTGTAAGCCGCATTGCAGAGGTTAGCAGTGCTGCAATCGAAAATCCGGAGCCTTCTGAAGTCTTTACGGATATAATGAATTATGATGCTTCCCAGGACTTCCTGTTTCCCGGGAAAGCCCTCGAACAGGGACAATCCGAACTCATAGGCAAAATTGCAAATAAATGGGGAATTTCAATAGACAGGGCCTTAAAAAGCATCGAACTTCGGACACGGATAAAGGAAAAAATCGCAATTGAGGGCCAGAAGAAACCTTTCCTTCTGGAGGCAGAAGCAGTTAGCCAGGCCAACAACATGTTCTGGCTGCTCTCGGATTCCATGGCAAAAAGTAGGATCTCAGGCAAACATGAATGGGACTCAGAATCCGGTTCTGAGGACGATCTTGAAGTGCTTTACAGGCAATGGGAAATCTGGTTTGAAAATTTTGTCAGTCAGGTACGAGAATAACCAGATACGAAAATAGCCAGACACGAAAATAACCAGATAGAAAATAACCAGATAGAAAATAACCAGATACGAAAATAGTAATTCCTGAGTACTTATTTTGTTTTTTTGAGTTATTTGAATGCTTTAAATTGATATTCAAGTAAATTTCGGGGTAGAAGCTTTATAATCAGGGGGAATATGTCAGAAGAAAGCAACTGGTATGTACAGGCCTGCAAAACCACTGTAAGGAAATGGAAATGGACTATTTCGGACCCTGTAGCCTTCAGTAGAAAATGTGAAAAAAGTGTCAGTCAGGAGTACCGAGATGCTCTTACATTCACAGGCTTTAATCTGGAAGCCTTCGAAACAGTCCTCTTTTCCTATGTGGGAACTTTCGCAACTCTGATTCTTCTGCTTGGAATAGATCTTCTTCTGCTCTTTTCCAGAAGTTTTGATTCCAGGAATCTCTTTATTATGGGCGCACTGACCTGCATCCTTCCTCTTATAGTCCTCTGCTATCTAAGCGAGTACGTAAAGATCAGGGCAGGGTTTATGAAAATATCTTCCCTGGGAGATATTCCTGAAATCCTTAGTTACATAGTCATGTCAATGAAGCTGGTTCCCAACCTCGAACATGCTGTCCTTTTTGCAGCCCGGAACTCCGAAAGGCCGCTTGCAAAAGATTTGAAAAAACTGACCTGGGACCTTAATCTCAGGATCTACAGTAGCATGGATGATGCCCTGCTCTCTTTTGCCGACCTCTGGGGAAGAAACAGTGAATATTTCAAACGTTCCTTACACTTGATAAAGAGCTCGACAGCCGAGCCTGATGATGCCCAGAGGGTTATAACCTTAAACCGCGCTCTGGACATAAGCCTTGAAGGTACTGAACGACTCATGGATTCTTTTGCTGCAAAACTGAAGACTCCAAGTTACATCCTTTACTCAATTTTTATTCTGATCCCGCTTTCACTGGTCGCTCTCCTGCCTGCAGTCACAGTCGTGGGAATGAAACCTGAAATTACAGACCTTGTGCTTCTGTATGACTTTGTTTTCCCGGCTCTTGCAATCCTCTACTCCGAATACATTCTCATGCAGAGGCCGGTTGCCTTTATCCCAAAACAGATCCCTGATTCTCATCCTGACCTTTCGGACATTAGACAGAGGAAACACTTTGCTATAATTCTCTCAGCCCTTGCCTTTTCAATAATAGCCCCCTCAGGATATCTCCTGCTGCTTATAGGGAACCCCGGAGAAATTGTAGCAACCAGACCCCTTGGAGGATATCTTACCCCAACTCTCCCGTTGATTCTGGGAGGAACTGCCGGAATTTCGATTTACCTTTACTTTTCGTCTGTCCCTTACAAGAGAATAAGAGATAGAATAAAGCAGATGGAGCTGGAATTTGCCGATTCTCTCTTTGTGCTCGGGAGAAGAATTTCCGAAGGAAAAGCCCCTGAAGAATCTTTTGCCTATACAGCCAGAACTATGGAAGGTTCGAAAATCGGGGAGGCTTTTGAGGAAATTTCAATGAACCTGCTCAGCATGAGGACAAATCTCAAAGATGCAATTTTTGACGAAGATTTCGGAGCCTTCAGGCATATCTATTCGGAAAGAATCCGAAACACCATGCTCCTCTTTACGGAAAGTGTCCATAAAAATCATGAAGCAGCAGGAGCCTCCCTTATCAAGCTGGCAGACCACTTGAAAGAACTCAGTGCAGTTGAAGAACGCATCAAGAGTTCCCTTTATGACGTTACTTCAACCATGCGTACGACTGCTGTTATTTTTGCCCCCCTTATTGCAGGGATTACCCTCGCCCTTGCCGAAGTTATTACAAAAATCCTTTCCCAGGTGGCAGAAAGGGTAAGCAGGGTCCCTGCAGACCTTTCCGGAATGCCCGTCGAAATTGAACAGGGGGCTTTTTCCCAGTCCATTTCCCCTGACCATTTCCTGCTTGCAATAGGGGTTTATGTTGTGCTTATCAGTGCTATTCTTACCCGCTTTGCAGGTTCTATAGAGTATGGAGGCGACAAAACAGAACTTAAGTACGACCTCGCCTGTATGCTCCCAATCTCAATTGTTATATTTGCTGTCTCTACCGCAGCTTCAAGAGTTATCTTCAGCGGTATGGTATGAAATATCTTCAAAACCAGACCAGAGATTAGAAGTAACTAAAAAGGTGAAAAATAAACTTATGCATATCTTCTGTTCAAAGGTCTGATCCCTGAAGAACAGGAGAATATTTTATTCCTTTAGTCAAGGTTATTTTTCAAATTAAAGTTCAAAATAAGCTCATTTTTCTCAAAACAAACTTTTCTAAAATCTTGTTTGTGAAAGTAAGTTTATATGTTCGTCAGTTAACTTTGGGATTGTCAGCCCGCAGACAACGGGCAATGCAATTAGAACATTAGAACAAAGTAAGCCTTACAGTCTGAACAAAGTAAGCCTTACAGTCAATAAGCTTACAATTAGAATAAAATAAGACTTTGCCGTTGAGTTGAGAAATCAGCATCATTAGACTTTGAGATCTCAATTATTATGCTCAAAATAAACTTGATTATGCTTTTTTCGTATCAACTGCATAAACTCCAACCCAAATTGAAACAGGTGAATCTGGTGAAGATAAAATACATAATAACTCTGTGTCTTGTTCTCTCACTCGTACTGCCTTCAACAGCACTTGCAGTTACGCCGACTGCGAACTTCAAGCCAAGTGTAACTGCTGGCTATGCCCCGCTAAAAGTAAAATTTACTTACACAGGCAGCACTGCGGGTGTTATCGCACACAAATGGACCTACGGTGATGGAGCTTCCTGCCAGACATGCTGGCGCCCATCTCACACATATACTAAACCCGGAACATACAAGGCTACTTTAACGTTGAGGACTGCTAAGGGAAGCAGCACAAAATCATGCTATATAACAGTGAAAAAAAGGTAATTATTCTCAGGTGATTTTCTATCACCATTTTTTGTCAATCTTTTTTTTGTTGATGAATTTAAAATTTGTCTCTTTAAATACGGTAGACTTTCAGCTTTTTTATATCTTGTTTTTTATATTTAATCCAGTATTATTCTGAGTTTTTCTCTGAATAAACCATATTGACAGCCTTTAGAGCTTATTTGATCTCTTTACATGATTAGTTTTAATTCGATCTTTATCCCTGGAAAAATCTGCTTAAAATCAAGGAATTTTCATAAATTCGGAATTAAAATGAAAAAATTTAAAAATCATTTGCCAGATTCATGTATTTATATTATATTTTTAGGAATGTCTGTAAATTAGGGGATAAAAGATAATGAAAAAGATAAAAAATTCATCTCGGATCATTTTAGCTACAACAGCCTTTCTTTCTCTTTTAATTCTATTTTCATCTCCCATGTCGGTAGGTGTTGCACAAAGTGCCTCTTCTGAGGCAACGTATGCATATATTACTAACGGAGGCAGCAACACTGTTTCTGTAATTGATACAGCTACAAATACTGTAATTGCCACAGTAAACGTGGGCGATCGTCCTCAAGGAGTTGCAGTCTCTCCTGACGGAACTGTGGTATATGTGACAAACTACGGCGGGACTGTCTCTGTAATTGACACTGCAACAAATACGGTTACATCCACGGTTAGCGTAGGAACCAATCCTAATGGAATTGCGGTAACAGCGGATGGAGAAAAAGTATATGTGACAAATTACGGCGGCAACACTGTTTCTGTAATTGATACAGCAAGCAACACAGTTGCAGCTACGGTGACTGTGGGAAATAATCCTTTTGGAATTGCAATCTCGGGATCAGAGGCTTATGTAACAAACGACAGGGACAGAACAATCTCTATTATTGATACAGGTACGGACGCCGTTAAAGCCACTGTGAATCTGATAAATGAATTTCCTGGTGGAATTGCAGTCAAGGGATCAGAGGTTTATGTGACAAGCGGAGGCACTAACAACGTTTCTGTTATTGATACAAACACAAATGTTGTCACAGCAACTGTGCCTGTAGGCACTAATCCTCATGGGGTTGCAATCGCAGGAACCAGGTTATATGTGGCTAACCTGGGCAGCAATACTGTCTCTGTAATTGATACGGCAAGCTACACTGTTACAGCAACTATGAACGTGGGAAGCAAGCCCTATGGAATCGCAGCCACCCCGGATGGAAAAAGCGTCTATGTGACAAATGACGGCAGTGGTACTGTTAGTGTTATTGATACCGCTACAAATAAAGTTACAGCTACTGTGCCTGTAGGAAATCTCCCCAAAGCCTTCGGACAGTTTATATGTACCGTTCCTGTGTTCGAAACAGAAACCAATGAAATAGAAAATGTTGAGAACACTTTAGAAGAATCACAGGAAACCGAAGGAGCAGGACAAACCGAAAACACGCAAACAAATGTTGTAAATTATTATAATGACAATACCCAGACTAACACCGAGACTAACACCGAGACTAACACCCATACGACTACTATAAACAATTATTATAACACTGAACCCGCAGGAAAGTCTGAAATCCCAGAAGCAGAACAGGATGAAGACACATCAGAAGAAAAATCTGAGGAATCTTCTGCAAGTGTCAGCCTTCACGGCGAAAAAACAGAAGTTCTCAGGGGAGAAGATATTTTACTCAGGCTTTCAGCAGTGAATCTTATCACAAAACCCACAATGCATGTTCAGGTTATTATAATCCCTCCGTCGGGAATGAGCGTTTCTTCTACTGAATTTGTTGAGTCCGGAGCAGGACAGTATACAACTACATATGAGCTTGAGCCCGGAAAAGGCAGGGATATTGAAGTAAGAATCGCAGCCAATCAGGTCGGAGACTTTAATGTCAAAGGCAGGGTAGTTTACTACTTCGGAGATAACACAAAAGATGGAGACGATTACACCCTTGATCTTCCTATTAAAGTAACAGACCCAGAGCCTCAACCAATGATCAAGAGTAAATCCATTACCATTCCTGATGTTCCTGGACTTGGAGTACCGAGTCTTGTATTCATATTATTGCTGGTATTCATCTTGAGAAGAAATTGATGTCCGTGCGAAATTGTAACTAAACTGAAAATACCCAGCAGTAAAGCCGAAAAACCAGAAACCAAAACCAAAAATCAAAACCAAAAATCAAAACCAAAAATCAAAACCAGAAACTAAAAAACGAATGAGAGGATTTCCCTCTCATCTGTTCTTTTTAACCCCGGATCTTTTTTTTAATAAAGTGCCGGCGTTCAATTTTATTTATCTTCTTTTATACAGGAATACTGCAAGCAAGCCGATCACTGTATAATACACTTCAAAGCCAGGCAGGCTTCTGCTGTCCTGGTTTTTAGCTTCCTGTCCAGTTATCGGTTCAGCTTCCAGTTTTGTATCCCCTGTGTTTTCCTGATTAATTGTTCCAGTCACTGAGCCGGTCTGGAACTGTGATTCAGTTTCAGATGATTTTTTCGAAGTACCGGTTATTGCAAATGAAGAAAATTCCGGAGTTTCGGCTATGAAGTAAATATATTCTTTATCTTGTCCTGAAACGTTTACTGGAAGTTGTTCCCATTTTTTGTCAATGTACCTGTTCAGGGTTATTGAAGCCGGATCTACACTTCTATTTTGCAGCCAGGACTTTTCAACTTTGAAGCATACGACTGGATTTTCGATATTTTTCGAACTTGCAACTCCCCCGTTTCCAACCCATACGTTAAAGGATTTGTAGACATCTCCGGAAGGCAATTCGGAGACGAGAGCGGATTTCTCCTTCAGCATCTCGGCGATGGTTGTGGTTTTACCCAGCGTTTTCTTAGCATCAAAGCTTACATATACAACGCAGGTTGCATTTTTTGTGAAATTAAACTTCACATTTTTATCGCCTGTAATGAAAGCCTGTGCCAGTTCCTTGACTTCAACATTTTTTGCAGGTTCGGGAGAACCGCCGCCTCCGCCACCGCTACCTCCACTGCTTCCGCCGCTGGAACTGTTTTTCTTAAGTACAGTTATTTCAGTAGTTTTTGAGACAGTACCGTTTGCGTTGACTGCGGTAAGTTTAGCTGTGTAAGTTCCTGGAACTGCATACGTATAAACAGGAGCTGCATCGCTGGAATCCGGCTGGCCGTCGTTATTGAAATCCCAGATCCTTGAAGCTGCTTTTTGAGAGAGATCCGTAAATTGTACCGTCAGGGGAGCGTAACCCTGAGTAACGCTGCAGCTGAAGTTTGGAATAGGAGCATTCGGATCTGTAACGACTATGTAACTCGGCTTTGTCACCATATTGTTTCCTGCAGCATTTCCCACAGTCAGACTGACTGTATAAATCCCTGGCGTTGTAAACGTGTGTGTCGCATTCATAGCGTTTTTTGAATTGATACCATCGCCGAAGTCCCAGAACCAGGAGGTAGGTGCTTCGCCAGTGCTGGCATCAGTGAATAATACAGCTAAAGGTGCTATGCCTGAAGTTACATTGGAAGAGAAATCTGCCACTGGAATAGCAGGATCTATTACTGTAATATAATTGTGTTTTGTTATGATGGACTTCCCGCCGCGGTTGTCCAGATATAATGTTACAGAATATTTCCCCGGTGTTCCATATATATGCGTTGCATATGGGGTTGCTGATTCGTTAGCATCTACCATATAAGTCTGAATAACCCCATCCCCAAAATCCCACATTCGCCATATAGGGTAATTTGGAAACTGAGCGTCTCTATCATCGACAAATGTTACGGTAAGTGGAGCATTTCCAGATATTCTATCGGATGAGAAATATGCAGGAGTGGCAGGTTCATCCCCGGTTCCAACAAGCACATAACCATATTTGCTTATTGTATCGCTACCTGCTGCGTTTCCTGCTGTTAAAGTAACAGTATACCCACCCCTTTTGCCATATACATGAGTCGGATTCTTCTGCGTGGATGTATTTCCGTCTCCAAAGTCCCATAACCAGTAGGTAGGTGACCCTGTACTGTTGTCAAAGAACGATACAACCTCATTTTCGTAAATTCCGCGATCAGTAAGGTCGTTTAATTCTGCTTCGGCTAGAGGCGAATTGAAATTTGCAACTGGTTTTCCAGTTGAGCCGCTGGCATCAGTTACGGTGATATATCCTTCCCTTGTGGCAGTATAGCTACCGGCATCATTGGTCACTGTAAGGGCGACAGTATATACCCCTGGCTGAGTGAATGTGTGTACTGCAGTTACTGGATGGTGTGAGTTCCAGTCACTGCTGGTGGACGGCTCAAAAACCCAGTAGTAGTCGGTTGGATTGCCAGCAGTCTCACTCGTAAACTGGACTTTAAGAGGAGCTGTCCCGGATGTTACATTAGCAGAAAAGGTTGCTGTCGGTTTTTCAGATTGTGCTGCAAGGTCGCATAAATAGATACCTGTATCGCTGGTACTAGGACCTAAGTTAGTGTCGAAGCCCCAAACAACTATGTTACCATACACGTCTGGCGTCGTCAATTCCTTTGGATAATTATATAATAGTGTGCTTTGTCCTGTGGGAATATTATATACATACACACCTGCGTAACCAAACTGGTCATCACCAGATTTTGCATACACGATTCTGTCACCATTTATATCTATATGAGTTCCAGTGTCGTCTCCAGCGTCAGCATATGAATTTGCGTATTCAGGTAAGGTATTACCTGTATTATCACTGGTAACATCAATAGTTGTTTTAGTAACTAGATCATACATCTGGATAAATCCCATTCTGGTGTAGAAGTCTGACCATATCACTTTATTCTCGTATATATGCGGACTGAATACCTGACTGGAATGGTGTACGTTTATGGTCTCCTTAGTATTAACATCATAAACAGCAATGTTTCGCCCGTCATCGTCATCATAACCATATGTTATCTTGGTCTTGTATATATCAGGAGCATTGCCCTCCGCAATTTTAGTCTGTGTAGAAGTCGATATATCGCGCATATATACGTTATAATTATAACTTGATTCGTTGTAATTGGCACTCCAAACAATTCTGTTGCCGTAAATAGCTGGAATGCTACTGCTGTCTACATTTTCTGAAATAGGTGACTGCTTACCTGAAGGTATGTCATATACAGCAAGCCTTGGAGTGCCACTACTCTCATCGTGCCATACTAATTTGTTTTCATAAATAGCTGGATGAGATGCTTTAGAAGAGCTAATCTCAGTGTCTGTTCTGGAAGTCAGGTCATAAAGATGAATAACACCTCCATTTGTCCATACCACCCTGTTACCATAAACAGCAGGATCGTATCCTGTACCAATTTTCGTAACCTGAGCCGCTGAAGCTGCGGCTGAGAGCAAAATCAAAAATATAAAAACTAAAGCTGTTGAAGCTAAAGCTGTTGAATACAGCCTCCCCTTATTTTTCGTTTCTATCCCCCCGGATAGCTTTTATTTTCAAAGCTAATGCATAATTTATAAAATTCGTCTTTTATATGATTCGTGTTTCTTTCAGTTTCTACAATTTTTTAAGTTCTTCAAAATACTGTAGTCATTGAGCAGTAAAATCAAATTAATCCAAATTTAAGTAATTTATTTAGGAATTGCAGACTAAATTAATAAAAAGACTAAATAGATATTATATAACTTTACAAGTAAAATCTTTTCTGTCCTTTATTACATGTTAATTTTTTTAAATTAGAATCATCGAAATAGAAAAAATTTTGTTTCTCCGTATGAGCTTTGATTTAAGATCAAAAATGCTTCAAACAACCTCTTAGTTCTGATTTTTGCTGAAAAATTAAAAGGTAGAGTGCGGAGAAAGGACATCGTTACTACATCAGGAAGAATTCAAAGTATCATTATCAGGTTTTGACGATTAAGCTCAGGATCTGGTTAATATAGAAAAATATTTGTATTAATCGAGAATCTGTAATTTTAGTTACAGTGAAGGGTATTACTTTCAATAATTCAATTAATGGTCCAGTTAAATACGAAAGAATGAAATCAAACCTTATGGATAAAAGCACATGAGCAATAATCAGAATCCGGAGCAGATAGCCAGAAATAACATAGATCGAAAATTAAACGATGCTGGCTGGGTAGTGCAGGAAAAGAGCAAAATCGATTGGAGTGATTCCAGAGGTATTGCTGTTAAGGAGTATTTGACTGATGTGGGACCGGCTGATTATGTACTCTTTGTTGATAAAAAACCCGCTGGAATTATTGAGGCGAAACGGGACGAAGAAGGCCACCGATTAACCGTTGTTGAGAATCAATCCTGCGAGTATGCTTCAAGCAAGCTGAGGTACCTTAATAATGACCCGTTGCCTTTTGTTTACGAGAGTACTGGCAAACTTACAAGATTTACAGATCAACGTGATCCGAATCCAAGGTCAAGACCTATTTTTTCATTCTACAGACCAGAAACTTTTGATGAATATCTCAAAAAGAGACCTTTGAGGGAAAGGTTGCTTGATATTCCCGAATTGAGAACAGATGGCCTGCGGGACTGCCAGATAGTAGCGATTTCAAATCTTGAAAAATCCTTTAAGGAAAATCGCCCAAGGGCTCTGGTGCAGATGGCAACAGGTTCAGGAAAGACCTTTACTGCCATAACTTTCATCTATCGCTTACTGAAATTTGCGGACGCCAAAAAGGTACTGTTTCTTGTTGATACCAAAAACCTTGGCGAGCAGGCGGAGCAGGAATTTATGGCTTACGTGCCCAATGACGATAACCGCAAATTTACTGAACTGTACAATGTACAGCGCTTACGTTCCAGTTACATTTCATCGGACAGCCAGGTATGCATTTCCACAATCCAGCGGCTTTACTCCATTTTAAAGGGCGAAGAGCTGGACGAAAAGATAGAGGAAGAAAACCCTGCCGAGAGAGGCTGGCAGCAAAAGGAACCGCTTCCTGTAGTATATAATGAGAAGGTTCCCATTGAGACTTTTGATTTCATAGTCATAGACGAGTGCCATCGTTCCATATACAACCTGTGGCAGCAGGTTCTGGACTATTTTGATGCTTTTTTGATAGGCTTAACAGCTACGCCGGACAAACGCACTTTCGGGTTTTTCAATGAGAATGTTGTGAGCGAGTACAGCCATGAAGACGCTGTTGCAGACGGCGTGAACGTGGGCTATGACGTGTACACCATAGAGACTGAAATCAGCAAGAACGGCGCAAAGATAAATGCTCAGGAATTTGTGGACAAACGGGAGAAACTCACCCGTAAAAAACGCTGGGAACAGCTGGACGAGGATTTCACCTATACTGCTAAGAAGCTGGACAGGGACGTTGTTAATCCAAGCCAGATGCGAAATGTGATACGGACATTTAAAGAAAAGCTGCCTGAGATTTTCCCTGGCAGAAAGGAAGTCCCAAAAACCCTTATTTTTGCCAAGAACGACAGCCATGCGGATGATATTATCAATATGGTGCGGGAAGAGTTTGCAGAGGGCAATGCCTTTTGCAAGAAAGTGACCTATAAAGCCGAAGAAGACCCAAAATCGGTGCTGGCAGATTTCCGCAATGCTTACAACCCCCGAATAGCAGTTACAGTAGACATGATTGCCACGGGCACGGACGTCAAGCCGCTGGAGTGCCTGTTGTTTATGAGGGACGTTAAAAGCCTGAACTATTTTGAGCAGATGAAGGGCAGAGGCACGCGAACTCTCGGTTTCGATGACCTGCAAAAAGTAACACCCTCGGCAATTTCCGCCAAGACGCATTTTGTGATTGTGGACGCCGTTGGCGTTACAAAAACCATGAAAACCGACAGCCGACCTCTGGAGCGCAAGAAAAACACCTCTCTGAAAGACTTGCTGGCAGCAGTAACCTTTGGCGCTCAGGACGAAGATCTTTACGTTTCCCTGGCGAACCGGCTTGCAAGGCTGAACAGGCAGATAAACGAGGATGAAAGAGCCATTTTTACTGAAAAAGCGAACGGAAGAACCCTTAATCAGACGGTTAAAGACCTGCTCAATGCACATAATCCCGATATAATAGAGCTTAAAGCTTCCGAGATTAAACAACGCCAGCCGGAGATTCACGAAGCCGATGCAAAGAAGAAGGCGCAGGAGAATTTAATTGATACTGCCAGATCCACCTTTTCCGGCGAGCTGAACGAATATATCGAAAACGTCCGCAGAGTTCACGAGCAGATAATCGATACCGTGAACATTGACACCGTTAATAGAGCCGAATGGGACAAAGAAGCTGTCGTAAGGGCAGATGAGCTGATCAACGATTTTAAAGCGTATCTGGAAGCAAACAAAGACGAAATAACAGCCCTGAGGATTTTCTACAACCAGCCCTACCAGCGCAGGGAAGTTACTTTCACGATGATAAAAGAAGTGCTTGACAAACTGGAGCTGGAAAAACCCCACTTTGCTCCCTCCAGAATCTGGCAGGCTTACGAGCAGCTGGAAAAGGTGAACGGAAATTCCCCGAAAAACAAACTTATAGCCCTTGTTTCCCTGATCCGCAGGATAACCGAAATCGACCCTGTGCTGACCTCTTACGACCAGACCGTTAACCGGAATTTTCAGGACTGGGTATTTAAAAAACAGGCGGGAACCCTGAAATTCAGTGAAGACCAGATGAACTGGCTCCGCATGATTAAAGATTACGTTGCGACCAGCTTCCATCTGGAAATAGACGATCTTGATTATACCCCCTTTGACGCTCTCGGCGGGCGCGGCAGGATGTACCAGCTCTTCAGGGACGAAATGAATCTGGTTATCAGTGAATTGAATGAGGCGCTGGCGGCGTGATTTTCGGAGAACAACCGGGCAATTTTTTTCTAAATAAAATACATATTAAAGCTTTTTAGCCATATAGGGGAACTTTAAGACTTATTTTGAATAATGGAAAATTAGTGAAGATTTGATGTACACACTAATCGACAGAGTATATTTCTGATGATTTGCAGGTAGACTTAGCAGAAAAAAGAATGGTTAATATTACTCTGGGTAATTATACCAACAGTATTATATACCTAAACTTACATATTATATATTGTTCACAAGGAACTAAGCTGTAAAATGAAGCAAATTCAGGACAGATTAAAATCTGACCCGCAATGAACTTCATTGACGCGTAAGCTGTAAAATGGAGCAAATTCAAGACGGCTTGAAAACCGATCTCGAAATCTACTTCATTGACGCGTAAGCTTAAAATGAGGCAAATTCAGGACAGCCTGAAAACTGATCCCGTATTTAATACTTCATTGACGCGTAGCTGTAAGGTGGAGCAAATTCAGGACGGCTTGAAAACCGATCCCGTAATATACTTCATTTATGGCGTAAACTGCGAGGTGAAGCAAATTCAGGACAGTCTGAAAGCTGGTCCCGTAATATACTTCATTGACACGTAAGCTGTAAAATGAAGCAAATTCAAGACGGCTTGAAAACCGATCTCGAAATCTACTTCATTGACGTGTAAGCTGTAAAATGGAGCAAGTTCAGGACAGAGTAAAATCTGATCCCTCAATAAACTTCATTGTTGCAGACCAAACCTTGTGAACCCTTTATTCACTCTTTTGATCAAAGTTAAAGCGTAATACCTCGTTTCTCTTCCTTTACTGTTTTCCTCTTCTTTTCGTTTTAGATGTTTAACAGAGAACATCACGAAACTGTTTTGAGACAAAATGAACAGAATTCTTGCCGACAGACACTTTCACAGTAGTAAGAAAAATATTTTCACTTTAGAAGGATGAAAATTAGTGAAATACTGAGATTGTCAGAATAAATATTAACATTCGCAATCCCAATAATCCCCGGTTTATTCCAATGTTACACTATTTTCGAGATGCTTTTTTCTTCGTTTGTGATTCTAATACAGTCATATATGCTTTTATACGGTTCAAATTTTGATTACGTCCCTGAAAGACACAAGTAGACAATTATTTAATCAACTGACATCTTAAAAATACTCCAAAATTGATTATGAAAGGTTCGGAGAAAAGTTCGGAGAAACTGTGGTGATGACTGTGGTGAAAACTGTGAGGTAAAGTTGGGAGAAAAGTTGGGTGAAAAGTTGGGAGAAAAGTTGGGTGAAAAGTTGGGAGAAAAGTTGGGTGATAGTCAGTTTGTAGATCGAGTCAGATATTTTACATTTTAACTAAACTTAGGATTCAGGTTTAAAGGATATTTTAAGAAAAGGAAGATGGTTACAGAAGCGCCGCGTAAGAATATCCACGACTCGAGATTATTCAGTTCATCATCAAGTATAAAATCCTGATATTAAACGAAATGGTAACCTCCGTCACTATATCTTACCAGAATTGCATTCAGGTCATCGTCCAGTATAAGATTCTGGTTATTAATCGAAACGCAAACATTCATAGGAGTTCCATAAGTACGTTCAAATGAAGTTCTAACGAATGTGTGTTTAGTTAAATTCATCTGTGGAAAATCTTGATAATTTCTGGAATAGTGCTTATAGATGCCATTCCTGAGAAATGCTATTTTTTCTATCTGGGGTGTGTTAACCAGTTCCTCTCCAGCATCATCAACAACAAGGAAACTGTATGTATATGAGTCACTATTTTTTACTGGAAGCGCTGTTATGTTTCTTTCAGGTTTGACTTCCAATGCATAGACAATTTTGGTCCAGCTTATTCCATCGGGAGTGTAGGGAGAAGGTTTCATCACGTTCTCCGAATCTGCCTTATTGAAGAATTCAAATACACTTCTGTTTACCCAGCTGCAAAATAACGGAGCTCCTTCACTATTTAAGTCAGAAGTGTCTTCAGAATAAGGCGGTATGCCAAACACCGTTGAGTAATTGAAGCGTTCGGCAACTTTTAAAGCTTCAATACTTTTTTCTAAAGAGGCCGAGGAAACAGGAGTTTCGTTATACATCAGTAAAAATGATTCATTGTACAGCGAATTAACCTGAAAAACCACAGATCCGTTTATAGTTTGTCCGGGAGATAGAGTCATACTTTCAATTTTATTTTCTTCTTTGAGGCTTGAAAGCACCTCCAGATGTGATCTCTCATAAAAACCGTAAGGATCCAGATTTGTAGTATTAAATGTACGATTTCCATCACGTACACGAAGTTCGTTTAATTTAAAATCGAGGTCATTTGAACCGTTATTCTTTATTGAAAGGTCATATGTCGCGTAACACCTTTCATTGAGATTATATCCGAGCTTGCTTTCTGTGGGATACCCGGCACCATTGTATTCTTTAACTCTGTATATGCAAAGCTTACCATCTTCCTCTTTTACTTTTAATTGAATGTCATTGGGAGTTATTAAAACCGTATTTTTATCGTCTGCAAGCTTTAACTCCAGAGAATTGTCGGGCGTAAAAACACGGATAGTATTATTGTCATCGGTTTTAACGATCTGCGCATCACTTACCCAATCAATTCCCACATCATTCATGAGGTATTCGCTGAGATTTTTACTTTCGTTCCCAGGAACATTCTCCCAGCTAAACAGGTAACTTAATACGTTTTCTGAATTATCGTGCATATAAATGCTTGAGAAAGATGTCACTTCAATTTCAGGGATATTTTCTTCTTCGGATGATAGGGTTGTTGATGACAGATGTTCTGGTGTTGTATTTCCTGACCCTTGATATGCTGACTCATTTGATAGAGTGGCATTCTTTTCTTCAACGCATCCACTAAAAATAATACAGATCGCCAGAATAAAAATTAACGTTCTCAATCCCAATCATCCCTGCTTTATTCCAATGCTACAATATTTTCGAGACGTTTTTCTTCGTTTGCGACTCTGGTCGTGTCCATGAGTTACTGATCAATTCCGAAAAACCGGATACAACTCCTTAATTTGAGAAAAATGAAGAGAGATTCTTGTGCTTACGGTTTTCAATAACTCGTGCCCATTACCGCGACTCTAATACATGATATATGCCTTTATACAGTTTAAATTTTCTATTAAATTCCTGAAAAACACAAGTAGACAATTATTTAATCAACTGACATCTTAAAAGTACTTCAAAATTGATAACTTTCGAATACAGAATTTGATGAGGCTCTGGCGGCTTAAAAATGGACGAAAAAGTAGAATGGATCGAAATTGAATTAGGACAACTTTGTGATGTAGTTCGTGGCGCTTCACCAAGACCAATGGGGGATCCTAAATATTTTACAGGTGATATTCCATTCATAAAAATAGGCGACATTACAAACATTAGCGGAAAAACAATATTTGATAGTGAAATCCACGTCAACGAAGAAGGAGTAAAAAAAAGTCGACTCTTAAAAAAAGGCTCATTGATTTTATCGAATAGTGGAACTGTTTGCATACCTAAATTTCTAGGAATTGATTCTTGTATTCATGATGGTTTTGTCACTTTTAATGACATTCCTGACTTTGTATCACAAAATTTTCTTTTTCACTATTTCCATTACATTCGTCCTTACGTAATACAAAAGCATAAGCAAGGAGTTACTCAAGTTAACTTAAACACAACTATAGTTAAAGAGTTTAAGATTTCACTTCCTCCTCTTCCCGAACAACGCGCCATAGTCTCCAAAATCGAGCAACTCTTCAGCGAACTGGATAACGGCATTTCAAACCTCAAACTGGCACAGGAACAGCTTAAAGTTTATCGGCAGGCGGTTTTGAAAGCTGCTTTTGATGGAGAATTAACAGAAGAATGGAGAGTAAAAAATTCAGATCAGGAATCTGCGGACATAATTCTTAATAGAATAATTGAAATAGTTAAAGAAAAAGCGCAAAAAAAAGGAAAATCGAAAAATAATCAAAAAATTCTTGGGATCAATAGTCAAAATTTGCCTGAAATTCCAAAGACATGGACTTGGGCAAGTGTCGAGCAAATTTCATCCTTTGTTACTGATGGGGATCATAATCCACCAAAGCGTACCTCAACTGGAGTTCCACATCTCACTGCAAGGAATATTTTCGATTATAAAATTACTGAAGAAAACTGTACATTCATTAGTGAGGAAGATTTTGAAAAAGTGAGAAAAAGATACAATCCTCAAAGCGGAGATGTAATTATAACGTGTGTTGGTACAATTGGAAGAACGGCAATTGTACCGGAAAACTATATTTTTAGCGCTGATAGAAATCTTGCAGTAATTAGATTAGTTGATAGTGAAATTGATTCCAAGTTCGTGCAATTCTACTTAAATAATCCTCAAGCTCAAAACGATATGAAAAATGCATCCGGTTCTACCGCTCAGCCCCACCTTTACTTAAAAGAAATCAGAGCTTTTCCTATAGTTCTTCCCCCAATTGAAGAACAAAAAGCCATCGTTCAGGAAATAGAAACTCGCCTTTCAGTTTGCGATAAGATAGAGCAGGACATTGAAACTAATCTGGAAAAAGCCGAAGCACTCAGGCAGAGTATTTTGAAAAAAGCGTTTGAGGGGAAGTTGCTTAATGAAAGGGAACTGGCAGAGGTTCGAAGGGCAGAGGATTGGGAACCGGCTGAGGTTTTGCTTGAAAAAATAAGGATGGAGAGAACAAGAAAATAGCTCATCTAATGTAAAAGGGAAGTAGTCTCTATGAGGGAAGACGAAATTAAGAAAGGTATCCAGTTAATGTGTGATACATATAAAGAAATGTTGGAATATTACAATGATAAAAGTACTTTAATCGATAAGCTAAATAGTCTGGATAAAGAAGATTTGGCTCCATTAGAAAACCAGTTTAAAACTCCGGGGCCGGTTGTTGATTTACGTAAGGAGGTATTGAAATATCTTCTAGAAGAGAAGAAACTGGATGAGCAAACATTTGAAAATTTTATTCATAAATATCGTACTGGAAACGAAAAAAAATTTTCATCATTTACGGAATTTCTTATATTTCAACAGTTTCTCGCTCCTTACAAGCACAAACAAATAGGTGAATTTATAGAACAGTTCAAAGATGATATAGTTGAAAGATTAGACTTAAAGACAAAAGTCAATCACAGATATATCGACTTCCAAGGTAGACCACATAAAGGAATCGAACAGTTCTGGTTGACAATTTATAATAGTGAGCAAGAATATAAGTCTGCAAGAGTACAACTTTTTGTAGAGTTTCAGGATTGTAAGATTAAATACGGAATTCGACGTAGGCTTCAGTCAGACAAACTTTATAGGGTCAATGGGCTACATGAACAGGATTTTGATAACTTTGAATTTAAATCGTTAATCTCTCTTTTTGAGAAACATAAAGAAGATGTCCTAAAAGATGTACCTGAAAAACCAGAAAACATTTCAACTATTCGATTAGCGGGTAATAAGCTGTATAAAATCTCGCATGGGGATTTTAAAGCTAAAAAGGATAAGGATATTCTGGAGTCTTTCAAACAGAATCACTGGATTGTCCTTCACGAAACTACAAAAAAAGGTCAAGCTGAAAAATTTAAAAACCAATTGCAAGTTGGCGATTACTTATATATCACCGCAGGCGGCGATGAACTTTTTGCTATCGCAAAAGTCAAATCAGACTCATGGGAATATGTTCCAGAAGATATTATAGGTGAAAATAATTGGATTTACAGAGAAGTAGAATACGTAAAATCTGCAATAAAAACAGATCCATATGAATTGAAAGAGCAAAAGAAGTATTTCTATCCCAGCGCAAACAGCACTTTAAGTGAAATACCTCTTGAAAACCTTAGCGAAGCAAATGAAACTCTTTTTAAGCCTTATTTTGGAGTTGAGTTTATTTCAGCGACAAATCCTCCTCTGCCTATGTTCCCCTGCAACATCATATTATATGGGCCGCCTGGGACCGGAAAGACATACAATACAATTGATCTGGCAGTTAAAATTATCACTGGAAAGAGTACAAGTCATGAAGAAGATAAAAAAGTGTTTGATGATTTAAGAAAACAAGGACAGATAGAGTTTATAACGTTTCATCAAAACTACAGCTATGAAGATTTTATGACTGGCATTCGTCCTGATCTTGAGGAAGCTTCGACCTTAAAATTCAGGCGCAAGGAAGGCATATTTTATAAAATGTGTAAACGGGCAGAACAGAATTATTTGCAGTCACAGAACAAAAAGAATGCAATGAAGCCCTTTAAAGAAATATTCTCGGAATTTATTGAGCCACTTGAAAAAGAAGAAGTGGAAATCGAGATAAAAATGAATTCTGGCAAATCATCTTTCTGGATTACGGAAATAAACCCCAGCAATTTAGGTTTCAGAAAACAGTCCGGAGGCACAAGTCACACACTGAGCATAGATACAATTCAGGGTCTTTATGAAGGGACAAGAGAGTTTACAAGTGGTTTAAGGGCTTATTATGAGCCTTTGATAAATGAACTCTGGCGCAGGGGCAAAGAAACTACAGTAGAAGTCTCATTGAATAGATATGTGCTCATAATTGATGAAATCAACAGAGCTAACATTTCTAAAGTATTTGGTGAACTCATTACTCTGCTGGAAGAAGATAAGCGTCTGGGGGCTAAAAATGAGCTTAGAATCAGTCTTCCCGGCGAAGAAACAGGTTTTGGAATCCCTCCTAACGTTTATGTGATAGGAACCATGAATACTGCTGACAAATCAATAGCAATGATTGATATCGCATTGCGAAGACGCTTTGAGTTTATTGGCTATTTCCCTGATTACAGCAAGGTAGACGAGCTGAGTGGAGAGATTCTGAAGCATGTCAATGATGAAATATACGCCCGCAAAAAATCTGCTGATTACTTGATTGGTCATGGGTATTTTATGAACGGGGGAGAGCCTCCGGAAACTTCCAAAGTGCTTCAAAACAAGGTGATTCCACTTCTTATGGAATATTTCTCTGGCAAAACCGAGGTTGTTGAAGACATATTCAAAGGAAGCGAATGGTCAGTTAAATATGATACTGAAAAGTATTGCTGGCAAATCAAACAGTAAACTGAACGGTAAATCATGAGCACCATATTCGAATACGGCGAGCAGTTTAAAGTTGATGACCGTAAAGGGCTTGAATCGTATTTGTGCTCTTTGTGGAAAGAATATAAAGAAATCTGGCCAGCTCGGCTTCAAAATGAAAATTCAGATTTAGATTCAGAATCAGGTTCCGGTTCAAATTCAAAATATCAGCCTTTCCTGAGTTTTGATGGGAAAACGGCCAGAGCAAGGAATTACACCGGGTTCATTCATTTTGAAGATTCTAAAATCGAAATATATCCCAAGGTTTTTCAAAATGAGCCTGGAATAAGCAAAGAGTTGATGCATCAACATTTATTTTACTGGTTCAGTTACTGTAAAAGAGTAAAATTACCATTTCATCAATCGCTTCTTGACCGCTTCGAAATCGATGAATTACCTGAACTGATCATGTATTTATTCGCAAATCAGATACATGAAGTCATTAGCATTCGGCCTTATTCTGCTTATGAAGAAGTACAGGAAGCTCTGTTTACGCCCAGAGGAAGAATAAACTTTGATCGTTATGTAAACAGAATGTCCTGTGCCAATTATCACATGATTGATTGTGACTATGAGCCATTTGTATTTGATAATTCCTTAAATCGCATAATCAAATACTGTACCAGGTTACTGCTCTCTAAAACCAGATTTACTGCAACACAAAGAATATTGAATGAAATCATATTTATGCTGGAGGATGTGGATGATCAGGTATGTTTTACGCAGCAGCTCCAGAACCTCCGAATACCTTCAATATATAGTGACTACGAAGAAATAATTCAGATATGTCACATGATATTAGAAAATCAAGTTTATTCTTACCAGGAATATGAAATGAAAAACTGGAGCTTATTATTCCCGATGGAATACATTTTTGAAGATTTTATAGCAGGTTATATTCACGAACATTTTAGTGATATTTTCAAAGTAGAACCTCAAAAATCAGATCTTTATCTGCATAATAATCCGAATACATTTAATCTTCAACATGACATCCTGCTCACAAATAAAAAAACCGGGGAGCAGATAATTGTTGACACCAAGTATAAACCCCGATGGAATCTGGAAAAGAGTGATTCAAAGAAGGGAATAGCTCAACCCGACATGTATCAAATGATCAGTTATGCCTACAGGCGAGGAACATATAAAGTACTGCTTATCTATCCGAATACCTCTGATAAACTGGCAGAAGATCACGTTTTTTTGATAAATAAAGGTACTAAAGATGAAACTATCAAAATCAAAGCCATAGACGTACCTTTCTGGTCACTTCAAGGTCATTCATGCGTTGAAGATAATCTAAGAGCAAAATTAAGGAACGTATTATCTAATGAATTTTAAAAATTACTTTGATTTCTATAATTGATTTATGGATAGGGAAATTTCCAGAAAAAGAAATATGTGAAGCTCTACTAAAATTAATAGATCCAAGAGAGTGAGAAATAGAAAAAGGTGAAAATATGATCTCTGAACAATTAAAAAGCATTATTAGGGATGGAGAAGGGCTCACTGTTGAGTTTAAGGAGTGCAGAGATCAAATAAATCGGGATGTATATGAGACTGTGTGTGCTTTTCTAAATCGCAGTGGAGGGCATATAATTCTTGGGGTTGACGATAACGGAAACATTAAAGGAGTTGATGCGGATGCTCTGCCGCAAATTAAAAAAGATCTGGTTACTGCACTGAATAATTCTCAAAAGATCAATCCACCTCTGTATATTTTGCCTGAAACGGTAAACATTGAAGGAAAAACCCTTCTTTATCTTAGTATTCCTGAAAGTTCGCAAGTTCACCGCTGTAATGGAAAGATTTTTGACCGGAATGAAGACGGTGACCTTGATATAACCAATCATCCTGATGCTGTAGCTCATCTCTATATTCGTAAACAGAGTTCCTTTTCTGAGAATCGCATTTATCCTTATGTAAGACTTGAAGACCTCAGGGATGACCTTATCCAGAGAGTACGGAAAATGGTTCGAGCCCAGAGCCCCAACCATCCATGGGGAGCAATGAGTAATGAGGAACTTTTAAGCAGTGCCAGGTTATATCAGCATGATTACCAGACTGGAAAAGAAGGTTATACTCTTGCTGCTATTCTTTTGCTGGGCAAAGACGAAGTTATCCAGAGCATTCTGCCTCATTTCAAGACTGATGCCATCCTTCGCAGGGTAAATCTTGACCGTTATGATGATAGGGACGATATCCGAACTAACCTGATCGAAAGCTACGATAGGCTAATGGCTTTTGTTGCAAAACATCTTCCTGATCCCTTCTATCTGGAAAAGGATCAGAGAGTAAGTCTGAGAGATCACATCTTCAGAGAAGTTGTTGCAAATATGCTCATCCACAGGGAATATATAAACGGTTTTCCTGCAAAATTCATAATCAGAAACAATCATGTTGTTGCGGAGAATGCAAATCGCCCACATGGCCATGGCAGAATAAATCCTTCTAATTTTACACCATACCCTAAAAATCCTGTAATTGCTCGTTTTTTCAAAGAAATAGGAAGGGCAGATGAGTTAGGTTCAGGCGTTAGGAATCTCTACAAGTATACAAAGATTTATTCAGGTGGAGCTGACCCACAACTTCTTGAAGGAGACATTTTTAAGATCATTGTTCCGGGTACCCCGCAAGCTACCCCGCAAGCTACCCCGCAAGCTACCCCGCAAGCTGCTCTGGAAGATGAAACAAATAAAATAGCTGCACTACTCGAATATTGCATTGAACCAAGAAGCAGAACTGAAATTCAAGAGTTCATGGGATTGAAAGATAGAGAATACTTCAGGCTGGAAATTCTTAATCCGCTTATTAAGGAAGGAAAACTTTTGCTTACAATCCCTGAAAAACCAACAAGCCCTAACCAAAAATATTATTCCAAACCCAAGGATCCAAACCATGTCTGAAAATACCTCATCCATCGTTTCCAAAGTCTGGAGCTTCTGCAACGTCCTCAGGGACGGGGGCGTGAGCTACGGAGATTATCTGGAACAGTTGACTTATCTCATATTCCTGAAAATGGCTGAAGAGTACAGGAAGCCGCCGTATAACAGGAATATTGGCATCCCGGAAGAATACACGTGGGACAAACTTAAACAGCAGCGGGGAGCAGAACTTGATACTCACTATAAGGAGCTTCTGGAAGAGCTTGGGAAAAAGCCAGGGATGCTCGGGCAGATCTTCCTCAAAGCCCAGAACAAGGTCAGCGATCCTGCAATGCTGTACAAGATCATTGATATGATCGACAAGGAAAGCTGGGTCATGATGGGTGTGGACACAAAGGGAGAGATCTACGAAGGGCTCTTGCAGAAGAATGCAGAGGATACAAAAAGCGGAGCAGGGCAGTACTTCACCCCCAGGCCGCTCATCAAAGCAATGGTGCAGTGCCTCCAGCCTGAGCCCATGAAAACAATAGGAGACCCGTGCTGCGGCACAGGCGGGTTCTTTCTGGCAGCTTACGATTTTCTTACCTCGCACCACCGGCTGGACAGGGAGCAGAGCCGCTTCCTGAAAAACAAAACCTTTGGCGGAAACGAGATCGTAGCAGGGACCAGAAGGCTTGCTTTGATGAATATGTTCCTGCACAACATCGGGGAAATAGACGGGGAGCCCATGATCTCCAATTCCGATGCTCTCATAGCAGATCCGGGTTACCGTTACGATTACATCCTCACAAACCCGCCGTTTGGAAAAAAGAGCAGCATGACTTTCACAAACGAAGAAGGGGAGCAGGAAAAAGAAGATTTAACTTACAACCGGCAGGACTTCTGGACAACCACAAGCAACAAACAGCTAAACTTTTTGCAGCATATCCATACCATCCTCAAAACCGGAGGGCAGGCAGCGGTAGTTTTGCCGGACAACGTCCTTTTTGAAGGCGGAGCAGGCGAAACTATCCGCAGAAAACTTCTCGAAACAACAGACCTGCACACAATTCTCCGCCTGCCGACAGGCATTTTCTATGCAAACGGCGTAAAGGCAAACGTGCTTTTCTTTGAGGCAAAACCGGCATCAAAAGATCCCTGGACAAAAGAAGTGTGGATCTACGACTATCGCACAAATGTGCATCATACCTTGAAAAAGAACCCTATGAAATTTTCGGATCTGGAAGACTTCATCAAATGCTATTCCCCTGAAAACCGCCACAGCCGTGCAGAAACCTGGAGCGAGGAATCTCCCGAAGGCAGGTTCAGAAAATTCGGCTATGAGGAAATTGTAGCAAGGGATAAAACGAATCTCGATATCTTCTGGCTCAAAGATAAAAGCCTGGCTGATCTGGACAACCTTCCTGACCCTGATATTCTTGCAAATGAGATAATTGAGAATATGGAAGCTTCCCTGGCAAGTTTCAAAGAAATTATGGCTACGATCAATGGAGAAAGTGAAGAGAATTAAAAAAGAAATTCCGCATATGTCTGAATATTAATCCACATATATCTGAAGGTTAAAGAAAATTCTGATATTTTTTTAGCCTTGCCAGAGCCATAAATTCAGATGTTTTTAAATAAAATGTTGTGGTGGGTGTCCACCACTTCCCTTGCTATCGTTTCCCTTACTGTGAAATTTTCGGTTTATTCTGTAAGGTTGTATAGATAGATATCACTGCTTTCCGCATTATCAACGTAATTCTTGTCTATTCCCCATACAACAGTGTTATTGTATACTTCCGGTGTCGTGTAAACGTCTGCAGGATAGCTATATATTAGTGTGCTTTGTCCTGTAGTTATGTTATACACATATACTCCGGGCTTGCCTTCATAATCGTCAACAGCTTTATTGTATACAATCTTATCATCCTGTATGGCGATGTGTGTCCCTGTACTGGCGCCGTATTCCTTTCCATTCGGATCGGTGTCAAGTGGATGTGTGACGTCTATGGTTTTATTTGTTGACGTGTTATACATCACAATATATCCCTGATGGTTATATACGTCAGACCAGATGACTTTAGTACCCCAAATATGCGGTATGTTCGGATCTCCATATGAAGCGACAGTTACTTTTTCCTTCGTATCGATGTCGTACATCCTGATAGTTATGTCCGCGCCTGGGTCTTCTGAATATGAGTAATATACCACTTTTGTGTCATATATGTCAGGATTACTGCCGTTCCCGATTACAGTCTGCGTGGATGTAGACATGTTCATCAGATACACACTATCATTTGAACTCCAGACGATTCTGTCGCCGTAAATAGCAGGTTTGCTATATTGGTCTACATTCTGAGTGATGTAACTTTTTGTGGCTGTTGGGATATCATACACAGCAAGCCTTGGTGTTCCGCTGCTTTTATCAAGCCACACGAATTTATTATCGTAAATATCTGGACTGGATGCTCCAGAAGAGCTAAACGCGGTGTCCGTTTTGTCAGTAAGGTTGTATAGGTGAATAACAACCCCATTTGTCCATACTACTTTATTACCATAGACAGCAGGATCGTATCCTGTGCCGATTTTTGTAACCTGAGCCGCTGAAGCTGCTGCTGAGATTAAAATCAAAAAAACAAAAACCAGGAATGATGAAGCTAAAGCTGTTGAACATAGCTTCCCCTTATTTTTCATTTATCTACCCCCAAGTAGTTTTATTTTCAAAGTTAACGTACAGTTTATAATTCGGATATTTTTCAGGTTCTGTAATAATATCTGAATCATCTATACTAAAGTCACATCAATCCAAACTTGAACTATTTGCTCAACTAATTATGTGATAAATTAGTAAGAGATATGTATATTATATAATTTTCCAAATAAAATATTATCTAACCTTTGAATGAAAAGAGAAAAATGTAATTTTAAGAAAACCTCTTAATCTCTTCCAGCTCTTTCTGAGCCCATTTACTTAAACATTTTCCGACTCTTGATATACGGACTCATTTGTTGAGTAGCATTATTTTTTTCAACACATCTACTAAAAATAATTCAGATTGTAGATAAAGGTTAAAATTCGAAATCCCAATCATCCACTGTTAATTCGATGGGCTTTGTAAAGATTTCTGGATAAGAAGGTCTTCATTAATTTAAAATGAGTTCCATGATATATTTTTGCCTGTCTATCTTTAGCTTCTTGAAGCTATTTTAAATAGGTTTTCTATAAAGCCAGTTTAATATTTCTCCGGAAACTTATGTACATCTCTGGTTAATAAAGTGCATGATTGATTACTTGATAGGCTGAATTTGCAAAAAATGAACTAACTAAATAACTAATGGTAATATATCAGTTAATATTTTATATCATTAATTTTATAATATATATTGGTCACAAGGGAGTTAGCTGTAAAATGGAGCAAATTCAGGACAGCTTGAAACCTGATCCCGTAATAAACTTCATTGACGCGTAAACTGTAAAATGGAGCAAATTCAGGACAGATTAAAATCTGATCCCGTAATAAACTTCATTAACGCGTAAGCTGTAGAATGAAGCAAATTCAGGACAGATTAAGACTGACCCTGTAATAAACTTCATTATTGCAGGTCAAACCTTGTGATCACTTTAACAACTCTTTTATCAACGCTAAAGTATGCAGATGCCCTTTTTTCGTCTTTTACTGCTTATTATCTATTCCCGCCGCAACTATTCACAAAGTCACTTATTTTTCCTATAACTGTTTCACTCGAGACAATCCACGGTTTCTCTGTGACATGTATCATGAGATTTGACACTCCGTCCCAGCTAAAATCGGCCTTAATTCCCAGTCCTGTCATCTGCCCACGATTTCCTGAAGGTGCAGGAGTGCCTGCATCTGAAAGCTTCTTTTTAATGCAATCAAATACACTTTTATCAACGTTATGAAACGTTACCGGATCACATCCACCCATATTTTCTCTTCCTTATGCTGTTGAAATTTTTATTTTTGGCTGCACATTCGACAGGGTAACAGTAAGCTATAGGAACAAACTTTGAATCACAGCTTGAACAAACTTTGAATCACAGCTAAAAAATAAAAGCCTGTCTTCGAAAAAGTCTGAAAATCAACAATTATACTCCACAAAGGCACAAAAATTTTTGTATACTTACTCTGTTACACTGAACCCGGGTTCAATTTCCGCGATCTGTGGACATCAAAAAGCCCCGGAAAAAAATTTGGATATACGACTACCGCATAAACATGCACCATCGACTAAAAGAACCCTATGAAATATTCGGATATTGAAGACTTCATCAAATGCTATCCTCCTGAAAACCGCCGCATCCTTACTAAGACTATTGCTTCGATTCCAAAATAAATTCCTTATTTATTGGTAAATTCGTGATCGATGGATATATCAAAAAGTCAATTTTTATGAATCTACTTAGGAATCGCAGTACTATTGTGAAGAAAGCGAAGAGAATTGAATTTTGCTTAAATAAAGCGAAAAAAGTAGTAAGTAAAGCCAAAAAGGTAGCTTGTTAGATTCTAACCCCATTAACTTTTAGCTTTGACCGTTCAATTAGTAATAAAATTCTTCTTAATATGTCAGAATTAGAGTTCAAGAACTACTGTAAAAGGGATACGATCATATGAAAGAGAATCAGGCTAGCTTTTCTGCAATGATGACTGCTTACATTCGTGCCTATCATTCAATGCATGATACTCCTAAAATCTTTGATGATTTTCTTGCCTATCGTTTGATACCTCCTGAAGTAAGCGCATTGATCGAACAGGGCTTTAAGAAAAATGAACATTTCGAAGATTCTGAACACACTGCCTCCCTCTCTGGCAAGGCGACTAATTATGCTTCAGTAATGAAAACAACAAACGTTCTCAGCCGTGCCCGATATACGGAAGACGCTTTAGAGGAGGCTTTCAGGCAGGGAGTAAAACAATATGTGATCCTTGGAGCGGGAATGGATACCTTTTCATTTCGGCGGGCGGAAATGATGGAGTTTTTGGAAGTGTTTGAGGTTGACCACCCAGCCACACAGAATTTCAAGCTTCTTCGCCTTGCAGAGTTGGGATGGGAACATCCTGCAAAGTTACACTTCATTCCTATAGATTTCACAAAGGAAAATCTGGTTACTGCATTGACTCGCTCATCAGCTTATAACCCGAATGTTAAAAGCTTCTTTAGCTGGCTTGGTGTCACCATGTACTTGACTCGAGAAGAGGTATTTTCTACACTTCGTTCTATCACTGATATTGCCCCTGAGGGCAGTATAGTTGTTTTCGATTACTTTGACAGCGATGCTTTTCTTCCCGAAAAGTCCTCTCCAGCAATGCAAAAGAAGCAGGAGATTTTTCAAAAGCTAGGCGAAAAAATAACTACAGGTTTCGATCCTTCAACTCTTGCTGAAGATCTCTCAAGTTTGGGATTACGTCTCCATGAAAATTTGAGCCCGGAAGATATTGAAAAACGTTATTTCCAGGGACGTGAAGACGGCTATCATGCTCCTGAACATGGGCACATTGCATATGCAATATGTGAGAAATGACTTAAGAAGAAATGGCTTCAGATTTATAGATAGATTAAAAAAACTCCATGAAAAATTTTGGTAATAGGATTAAAATCTGTCTCTGTAACACTGCAAGGAAAATGATGTGCAACTGATCCGGATCTGCATTCCCATTACCTGCTGGCTTGAAATATCTTATTTTTCATATAAAGTGTTCACTTACTTTTGACTACGATATAATTAGACACTGTTGTAGCACTGTTCCCGGCAGCGTTACTCACTATTAAGCTTACAGTGTAGTTCTTACTTCAAAACTTATTCTTGTTTCAGAATCTCCACAAAGCCCCTTGTACCGTCAACACGGATATACTGGCCGTCTTTTAATATTCTGGTAGCATTTTCTATGCCTACAACTGCAGGAATACCGTACTCCCGCGCGATCACAGATCCGTGTGTCATCATCCCTCCAATCTCCACAACCAGAGCCTGAACGGAATAAAACAGGGGTGTCCATCCAGGATCAGTAAACGGCGCCACTAAAATATCCCCTTTGTTCAGCTTTGCATCTTCGGGTTTGAGAACAATCTTTACATAGCCTTCTGCAACACCAGCAGAAACAGGAGTGCCAACTAAAGCTCCTTTTGGGGCCCCAATATCGCTCCTCACACCCGTGATAATTTCTCCTTCACTGGTCATAACTCTGGGAGGATTCATCTTTTTGTACTGTTCGCAGGCTCTTTTACGGGAGGCTATAAGGCTTGTCAGGTCTTTACTGAAACGATTTTCTAATAATGCAATCAGCTCATCGATATAGAGATAGAACACATCTTCTTCCTTCTCCAAAATTCCTTCTTGATGTAAAACTCTTGCCTCTGCCAGGATTGCCTGCCTATATATGTCAAAAAATCGAATAATGACATACTTGGGGAATTCGCGCAAACCTGTAGAATTCCGATAAATAGAAAGAAGTCTGGACATAAGTCTTGCCTTGAGACTTCCTGCGGGGGTATTGCTGACACGTTCCAGAAGCTTTTGTACAGCTTCCTGAGCTTCCTTCTGGCCACTTCTGAACCGACTCCGATGTTCTCCCGGAGCATTGCTTTTTATATGGTTTATGATGGATGGAATAAGCAGAGTAGGAGCTTCCTGCCATCGTATGTTTGATATATCGATTTCACCAGGGCAACGCATACCGTAAAGTTCCATAAACCTGTCCAGCTCAGTCCCGAATACATCTCCCCCTTTTACATTCCTGAGCCCCTGATAGAAAGTACTGTCTTCTGCTCTCTCCAGATAATCTACGACTTCAGGATATTTTCGTGCTATATCGGCAAGGTCTCCAATCATTAACCCCATCTCACCAGTTACATTTCCAGGCGGGGATTTGTTCAGCGTATCAACATCAAGATCCTCTCCCAACCATCGCCTTGTCAGACGGCTGGCCACGGGCAGGACAATCAGCGATAAGGGTACGTACATCATGGTGTTAATTATTTCATGTAATAATTTCCCCATGCTTTCCCGAACTCGTATGATTCGCTCTGTGCCTGAAGCCTGCGTAATGCACTGTTCATGCCTATAAATTACCTGTTCTATCGGAGCTGTAGCCCGCTCAATAATTCCTGAAGGTTTCAGGAAGAATAAATTGTTAATAATAACCGGAATACCCTTTAGATAGAGTGGAAACAACGGCTTGAAAAATTTAAACACCTGCTTCGTTGTGCTCCTGTTTGCTTTAACTTCCTGTTGAAATGTCTCACTTTCCGCTATTTTAGCAAGTGCATCCCCCATTAATTCATCAAGAATCTTGGTTCTCCAGATAAAAAACCGCCGAACAGGCTTATTATACAAAAAGGGGGTGACGTCAAAAAAAAGTCTTCCTCCTGCTTCCACTATCACTGAATTGGGAGGAATTCCAGAACCTTTTCCATACGGAAATATGCCCTGAAAGATAGAAATCCCCATAGGTTTCATGGCATCTGTCATCATTTGCAGATGAGCAATTGAAAAAAAGACGTGAAGTTTGTCATCCCACACTCTGGGGACTGGATAAAGAGAGGTAATAGGACGACTCTGTAAGATATAGAACCTATCACCTGTCAGACACCATTCAATGTCCTGCTCCGGACACCATTCAATATCCTCTTCCAAACAGTAATGCTCTTCTATTTTCTGACCTATCCGGGCAATTTCCAGAATTTCGGCGTCAGAAAGGGCCTGTTTATTTTGTAATTCAGGAACAAGTTCCCTAATCACTGTTCCCCCTTCTGGAGCCGGATAGATAGCTTTTTCCTTCTTTGCGATTTGTTTTTTGACAATTTGTCCCTTTAGGACCTGATAAGAATCTGCGGAAACGATTCCAGAAACCAGCGCTTCACCCAAACCGAAACTAGCATCAATGGAAATAATATTCCTGTGCCCTGTTACAGGGTCCACAGTAAACATAAGTCCAGAGACATCCGGAAATACCATTTGCTGTACTGCTACAGACAAATACACCGAACGGTGACCAAATCCGTTTTTATTACGGTAGATAATTGCCCTGCCGGTGAATAGCGAACTCCAGCATTTCCGGACAGCCTGAAGCAGTTGATCTGCTCCCTTGACGTTCAAATAGGTTTCCTGCTGGCCGGCAAAAGAGGCAGTCGGAAGATCTTCGGCTGTTGCGCTGGACCTAACAGCGTAAGCCTGTTCTTCCCCCACTATTTTCCATGCATCAAGGATAGACGACTTAATTGCCTGAGGTATAGGAACTGTAAGTAAGTGGTCCCTGATCAGCTTTCCCAGCTTGCTAATTTCGTCCGGTTGATCCGGCTTTAACTTGTCAAGCAAATCCAATAATCTGTCCATCTCATGGCTTGCTCCAATAAAGTCACGGTAAGCAGTTGTTGTAATGCAAAATCCCGGAGGGATCGGAAATCCTGCTTTGCTCATTTCGCCCAGATTAGCTCCTTTTCCCCCCACCTCAGGCAAATCTGTCCTGTCGATTTCATTAAAGTACATTACATAAACGCTCACGTTTAATACGCCTCTAAAAACATGTAATCTTTATTTTATATTATTTATTTTATTTTAATTTTCTATTTATTGTTTTTATTCTATGGGTCTATGTGGTTTCCTTCTGGTTTCCTGCTTTGCAGGTTCAGAAAATTCGGCTACGAATGACCTATAGCACCGACAAAAAAGTCTTGATGTATTCTGGCTCAGGGACAAAACCTGGCCGATATGGACAATCTGTAGGAGCTTGGTATTCTTTCAAATGGAATTATTGAGAACATGGAGGTTTCTCTGCTAGTTTAGTTTCCCAGGCTAGTTTAAGGAGATTATGACTATAGTTGATGGGAAAGTAAAGCGAATTGAGATAAATTCCAAAATCATGCAGGAAATTGGGTCTGAATAAAAATGGATAACTGTCTAGATGGATAACTGTCTAGATGGATAACTGTCTAGATGGATAACTGTCTAGATGGATA